>QJWQ01000141.1 GCA_003235325.1 Gammaproteobacteria bacterium
GAAACAGTGCAGTCCACCCTGGCTGCGGCCGGACTATCGGCAGCGGCGGTCTGGCCTTGTACCGCGGTGACACCAGGTCTCGACCCCGCCTGAGACGTTGTTCAACCTGAAATCAACATTGCAGCGCGGACGGCTTCAGCTGAATTCAAAGCCCGGGTAACTACGCCGGGCCTCTTCGTCACAACGCTTGCGAAAGGTGTTGGCGCCACCGGCGTAAACCAGCACATGACGCTCCTGGCCCGGTTGTTTGGCACTGTAGAACCAGGATTCGGTCATGGTGTCGAGCAGGGTCATGCCGGCCACTTCATTAACGTGCTGTGTCCAGTCGGCCTCGGCCTCGGCGGTGGCGACAACGCGGGTATATCCCTGATTGCGCATGTAGAGGATACAATCGGCCACCCAGTCGACATTCTGCTCGGTGCAGCGCACGGCATTGCACAGGCTGGCAGCGTTGTGGGGCCCGGCCAGGGTAAACAGGTTGGGAAACCCCGCAACCTGCAGGCCGAGACAGGTTTTCGGCCCCTGGCGCCACTTGTCACTCAGGCTCTGGTCGCCCAGGCCGCGAATGTCGATTTTGGCCAGAGAGCCGGTGACCGCATCAAAACCGGTGGCACAGATAATAACGTCCAGGGGATAGTCGGCGCTGGTGGTGCGAATGCCGCCGGAGGTGATGCGCTGGATCGGCGTCTCGCGCAGGTCCACCAGTTCCACATTGTCCCGGTTGTAAACCTCGTAATAGCCGTTTTCCAGCGGTACCCGCTTGGTGCCAAAGGGGTGATCAGGCAGCAACTTGCGCGCTGTTTCGGGGTCCCTGACCCGCTCCATGATTTTGCCCCTGAGAAATTCGCAGGCGTACTCATTGACAGTCGGGTCCATCATCAGGTCGATGAAATTGCCGAACCAGAAAGCAAAGCCGGGTTGCTGCCAGAGTTCTTCGAATTTTGCCTGGCGCTCCTGTTCGGACACCTCAAGGCCGGAACGGGGATCGAAACTGTGAATAAAGCCGGCAAAGGAATCCCTGCACCTGGCGAAAATGTGCCCGTAATTGCGCCTGATATCCTCCCGTTCCCCCTCGTCCAGGGGCCCGTTGCGCTGAGGTATACAGTAGGTGGGAGTGCGTTGAAATACCGTCAGCCGGTCCACATCGGCGGCAATGGTCTGGATCACCTGCACCCCCGATGCGCCGGTGCCGATAATCCCGACCCGCTTGCCGGCAAGGACCACTCCCCGGTGTGGCCAGCGCCCGGTGTGGTAGCACTCGCCGCCGAAATCCTCGAAGCCCTCGATTTCCGGGAACCGGCTCACCGCCAGCGGGCCGGTGGCGGTGACCAGAAATCGGCAGCGAATTTGCTTGCCCGCCTCGGTTTCTACCAGCCAGGTGCCATCCTGTTGCCGATAGCGGGCGCTGACCACAGGGGTTTCGAAATCAATGTGCCGACGCAGGTCGAACCGGTCAGCGACGTGATTGAGGTAAGCGAGGACCTCAGGTTGGGCGGCGAAACGTTCCTGCCAGTTCCAGTCGTCCAACAGATCCCGAGAGAAGGAGTAACAGTAGGTGTAGCTCTCTGAGTCAAACCGGGCTCCCGGGTAGCGGTTCCAGTACCAGACACCACCGACATCGGGCGCCGTCTCGAGGGCATGCACCGAGAGGCCGATTTGCCGCAGTCGGTACAGGGCGCAGAGCCCGGCCATGCCGGCACCAATGATCAGTGCGTCAAAGTCCTCAACTGCGGTAGCTGTGTTTGTTGCTGAAACCGGCATGGCCATCCTCCATACCTGAACCCGTTACCTTATCCTGGCCTACGATTTTATTCGCTTTGGTCCAACATTTGGAAAATTTAATTACCGGATAGGGCGCCCGGAGGTTCCCGTGCCGGCTGTCTGATAATCATCAAACTGCATGCTCTTTTCTGCACTGCATCTCGCAGAAAAACCAGTGAATCTAGTCAGGTTTAACAAGGGCCTGTTAACACTAATTGGATTGCCGTTGTTGAGTCTAAAAATTCACCAATCAAGACGCGAGGAGTGTAGTTTGGTGTCTCCAAATAAACGACGAGCAACGCGGAGTGGTGATTCTTTAGACTCAACCCGGAGGGCTGGGTCCATTTTTTGCCCAGCTTCGTAATCAATCGCTTATGTAGGGTCACTACACTACGCTCTTTCTGCCTCGCCGGGCAGAAAAATGGCCGCCAGCAACGATAACCCCACTAGTGTTAACAGGCCCTAGATCGGGATTACAGAGGTGGTTGCATATTTCCGGAGCCGGATAAAGATTATTCAGTGTTAGGGCAACAGGGTATCAGCTTGTATTGCTGCTCCAGAAAAGTGACCAGATCAATTAATTGAGCGACCGTTAACAAATCGTTAAAGTTCGGCATTTTCGATCCACCCTCAGGACCTTCTGCCTGTAAGTACAGGCCCTGAACCAGTGAATGGGAAGGATTCACAATGGCCGTCACCAGGGCCGCCTGGGTCTTGACCACCGGTGTTTCACCCCCCAGGTTGACAGCGACATCAGACATTTCCTCCGGGGGCGGAAGGTCCAGCCCGGCAACGGTATGACAGGCAGTGCATTCCATATCAATAAAAACCTGCATTCCCGACTCGGCAGAGCCTTTCGGCAGCGCCAGTTCATCATGTGCCTCTGCAGTCACCATGAACAACCCGAAACTTAACATCAGGCAGGTCATTAGTCGGTTACTGCTTGACCCGGTGAATGATGCAAGTCGTTCTGTCACCGCCCTGCAGGCAGGAATCCAGTCTGCGGCTATCCTGAAGCCGGTGTCGCTACAGGCGCTGCCAATTGTGATCTTTGCCATGGTCCCCACCGCGCATCAGTAATCGAAAGATACCTGTGTTTATAACTCATACCACAGTTTCTGTCTTGATTTGAAACAAGATTTTCGTTACAGACCGGAGTTGCCACAACGCGGTGTCCCGATAATCAGAAAGACAGCCTCCCGGTTGAGGGCCGATTGACATTTGGGCCCGTTGACCCTGACAAATTGCCGTTGTCGCAACCGCAGGTGATCTGGCCGGCACGCATCGACCGGGTTCGAATCAGTACCGACCCGATGACTCAAAAAGGAGGGTTCCCGTAACAGAACGGTGAGAACAGACCGACAGTTTCAGACTCGGTGCCGAGCGAAATGGCAATGGCGTGGTCTATACTGGTATGCAGGTAAGGTGCTCGGTCATGTTGACCCTGGCACTCCACAAGACCGGCTGGTAGTAGACAATATGCCGTTTCAATTCAAATCTCACAGGACAGGTCTCACCAAAGCGAAAACCACTGTCCCTGATGTCATAAAGCACAAAATTTTAGCCCCATTTCTGTCTACCGGCCCCCATCAGAAGCTGACGGGCCTCACCGCTTCAGACTCCATTTCACAACAACAGGGACCAGACCAGGGTTGGCCTCGCTAATGCTCTGGCTGACAGAAAAATTCCTGATCCTGATGCTTTGCCTGGCGGCACTGGTGCTGGGTGCCTATACAGTACTTCCCTACTTCCTGCCCAACCTGGTCAAGGACGCCGACGCCCAGGTCACCGGCTTGCCCGCCGAGATCCGCAATCCGCCTTCCATTGCCCCATTTCCGCTGGCGGAAAACGAACAGCTGGTGTTGAAACCCGACGACTTTCACTACCCCATTATGCCGGGTCAGACCGGACCGATCGAAAACGACTTCGGTATCCCGTTACAGTATCCGTTTTACTGCGAGACCATCAATGACGCCAGGAGGCACCCCCTGGTGGACAATCACGACGGCATTGGCATGCCGGTTTACCGGTTTGATGACCTGGGGCAGAGAACCGACGACATCCTCGGTTACAGCAAGGACTGTTCCCAGCCAACCCGGGTTGATTACTACTACAACCGGGCGGGCACGGATAAATTCTATCCACTGGAGGAGGCGGCTGGCGACATAGCCCGGATTCAAATCAACGGTCAGACCATCGATTTTGTGGTCCGCCTTGAGACCGGCACCATCAACCGCTTTATCTACGGCATTGCCGCCCTCAGGGGGCCCGACCCCGACGCCATGGACAAGCCGGTTACACCCAGGGTCGACAGCCGCTATTGGAACAAACGCCTGATCTATCAGTTTAACGGTGGCGTCGGTATCGGCCACCTGCAGGGAAAGTTCAGCATCGGTTATATTCTGGACCGGCGACGCGACCAGCTGGCCAGGGGCTATGCTGTCGCCTACTCCACCGGCAACCACACCCGCAACCACTACAATATGCGCCTGGCGGAAGACACGGCCCGCCGGGTCAAGCAGCAGTTCATCAGTGTCTATGGCGAACCGGTCTACACGGTCGGCATCGGTGGATCCGGTGGCGCGGTACAACAGTACCTGATCGCACAAAACAGCGGGGATATTCTCGATGCCATTCTGCCCCTGTATTCCTACCCGGACATGGTGACCCAGATCATTCCGATCCTGGACTGCGAGTTGCTGGAATACTATTTTGACGTCACCGACGGCAAGAACCCCCTTTGGGCCCTGGCCACCAACAAGGAGAGAATCGTCGGCCTGCACGCCAACAATCATATCGAGAACATTCGCCATCACGTCAGCCAGGTGGGAGCCATTATCAACGGCAATTTCAATTACCGGCGCCAGGGCACCACAGAGTGCATCAACGGCTGGCGCGGGCTGACGCCGCTGATCAACAACCCGCGATTTTTTCATCACAGCAAGAAATTCACCAACGGCATCAACAGGGTGACTCACTGGACTCACTGGGACGACCTGAGGTACTTCTACGGCAGTGATGAACGCGGCTACGCCAACTCGTTCTGGGACAATGTCGGTGTCCAGTACGGCCTGGAAGCGCTGAAGGAAGGCTTCATCAGCCCCGAGCAGTTTATTCACCTCAATCGCCATATCGGCGGCTGGAAACCGGCGGCGGCCCACGAGGATGAGAATTTCTGGGCCATGAATGACAGCGTCAGCCTGCGCTCCTTTTCACCCTGGAGCCACCAGAACATGACCCATGCCGGCCTGGTCGCCGCGGCTGTGGCACCGAGGACCGCCGGGAATGCCGACGCCGCCCGGGCCATCGTCAAGTCGGGCCATGTGTTCACCGGGCACCTGCAGGTGCCGGCCATTGATATCCGCCACTACCTGGAGGAGGAACTGGACATGCACCATCTGTCTGCCTCCTTTGCCACCCGGGCCAGAATCCAGAGAGCCGGCGGCGACATCGACAATGTGCCCATCTGGGTCAGCCACAAGGACTACACGCCGATTGACGAGGCATTTTCCGTCATCGACCAGTGGCTGCTGAATATGGCCGCGCACCCGGAAAAATCCCTGGCCGAGAACCGTCCCTCCGCGGCGGTGGACAGCTGCTTCGACCGGTCCGGCGAGCTCCTGGCCGCCGGCAACCAGGTCTGGCAGGGTGGCTGGAACCGCCAACCTGCCGGGCCGTGCCTGAAGCTTTACCCGGCCTACAAGAACTCGCGCATCATCGCCGGGGAATCAATACACGGCGACCTGTTCAAGTGTCGAACCATCCCTGTTCAGGAAGCCATTGACATCAATCTCTACTCCCCGGTCGACATGGCGCCCTGGCGGGCGCAACTGCAGGAGGTTTTCCCCGACGGCGTCTGCTACTACGATTAGCACGCTGTTGAGATACAGTATTTTGGCAGTCTGATCCGGCACATGAATTTTGTGGGCAAAGGAAAAGTCGAATTGTAGCGTTTGCAAGGTTTGAAAAAATCAGCAAGACTTTTTCGACCCGGCCAGCAGATGGGTTGCGGTACCTCATAAAAAAACAGATCCTGCGGGGACAACCGGAGACCTGGTAACGATGGCTCTATCCAACCCCTACGACTACTCCCACCCGGTCAAGGACCCGGCCCTGTTTGCCGGCCGTGGCAAGATTCTCAAGGACATTGATTACTGCCTGGGC
This sequence comes from Gammaproteobacteria bacterium, assembly GCA_003235325.1. Lineage (GTDB taxonomy): Bacteria > Pseudomonadota > Gammaproteobacteria > Pseudomonadales > Porticoccaceae > SZUA-272. Next base: position 5,926 of record QJWQ01000141.1, read on the forward strand.
CTGGCCGAGTCCGATCCGCCGCAATACAAGAACTTCGCCATTACCGGCATTCGGGGCATTGGCAAAACCAGTCTGCTCAGCAAGGTGGTAGACCTGGCGGAAGCCACGAATCACGCGATGATGGCTGTGCGTATAGAGCTGGATAACGACCTGGCGGAAAATCATGCCCGCCTTTTTCACCAGATCATTTCCGACCTGCAATACCGCCTGGCTGCCCTGACCGAAACCCCCGGGTGGTGGCAATGGCTGAGCCGCTTCAACAAGCGCACAAAGCTGGAAGTGGAACTGAATCTTTTCGTCGGCAAACTCAAGGCAGCGGAGCGGGATAACGCCGAATTACCCCAGGCGCTACTGACCCGGGGACTGCAGCAACTATTCGAACGCGCCAGAGAGGAAGGTTTTGAAGCTATCGTCATCTGCATCGACGAGGCCAATCTGCTGGCCAAAAATGAAACCGGCCTGCAGGCCATACGCAATGCCTTTCAAAAGCAACAGGGTTACATGCTGTTTCTGGCCGGCACCCTGGAACTGTTGAACGAACTGGGCAAGGTCTTTGGCCCGATCCAGCGCTTTTTCGACCAGATACCCCTGGGACCCCTGCGCACGGTCGAGGAGGTGCGTGAATGCCTGGCGTTGTCCCTTCCCGACGGTGAGCAACACCGGGTCAGTCGCGAATTCGCCAACGCCGTATTCGGCCTCACCGGAGGCCACCCCTACGGCGTCAAGCTGGCCGCGTTCCATGCCTTTCGATCCATGCAAGACCGGGGGTGGTCGGTAATGCGCCTGACGCCTGAAGTGGAAAACATGACCCTCGAGGGCATGCAGCAACTCGATCAGGGGACGCTAGCCAGCGACTACACCCCGTTCGTGGAGTCTGGAGCCGGCCCTGGAGAGTACAATCCGGAACCGATTCTGAACCAGGACCCCGGCCGGAGCGTTCCCGATATGGAAGTGGAACTGGAGTCGCCGGACACGCCGGACGATGGTGGTTTTGACCTGGACCGGATGGCGGAGCAGATCGACGACTCAAAAGTTGTCCGCTCCATCAACAAGATCATTCTCGGCGCCCTGGAACGATCGGCGACGGATATCTTTCTTCGACTCCTGGATGATGCCGTGGTCGTGCGGGAAAAAGTTAATAAGGACTGGCGGGAAACGGAGCGTTTTCCCAGGTCGATGCATCCGACCTGCATCGCCCGGCTGAAAATTATGGGCAACCTGGATATTTCCGAGAGACGGGTGCCACAGCAGGGGCGCATCAAAATCAGGGCTGAAAACCGCGAGGTGGTCATCTGGCTGTACATCACCCCCGCTGTCAACGGCGAAACGGCACACTTGCGCTTCGAGCGGCAACAATCACCGTTGTCCCTGTCATCCATAGGCTTTGACGCGGACCAGGTCACCCGGATGGAAACATTTCTAACGTCCGAAAAGGGCCTGTGGCTTGCTGCCGGAGGCTCGAATGACGCGGCAGTCGCCATGATCACAGCGGCGGGACAATTCCTGGCGCAACAGGGCCAACAGATTTTTTCCCTTGGCTTGCGTCTGCCAGGGGAGCTCGATGCCATTGTCCAGTACGAAACCAACCCCCGTGTCGGCGCCACGGCCAGCTCACTTTTGGGGGGCCTGCTGCAACAGGAACCGGATACCCTGCTGGTGGCCGGCGTAGAAGATACCGAGACCGCACAGAAACTGGCCCGTGCCGCCATGGGTGGACATCGCCTGCTGATTGCCATGGTGGCAGACAATGCCTACGACGCATTGCAACGGTGGCAACGGCTGGTGGACGATCCCTCAGCCGTGGCCAATGGCTTGAGACTGGCAACTTTCCTGGCAGCACCGGGTCAGGTTGTCGGAACGGAATTCCTGGCCATCGATGATGTCCTGAAAGCGGCGATACACCGCCGGGCCGGCACCCCGGAGTTGCAGCGGGCCAGGGCCAACCGGGGCGCCGACAGCTCGCCCTGACCGCCGGACCTGCACATATCCGCCTCCCGGTACCGACCACCCCTCCCGGTACCGACCATCACTCTTAACTGGGGACAGTTCACAGGGGAGAGAATACAGATTGTGTTATCTTGCCAGCTTCCCGGATTCCTGATTTTTATTCATGCCTGCCAACCCGCCGTCTTCCCTCCCCGGACCGATCTGCCCGCAGATGCCAGCCGTCACTGCCAGGGTTCGAGGGTCAGTATCGACGAAGACGATTCAACAGCCGGCGATAACCAGCCCGGACTTCGGGCGCAACGACTGAATGGCCCTGGTCAAATGGCTGTTGTTGCTTCTGATTGCCGGCCTGTTGCTGTTGCCACTGGGGCTGCTTGGCGCCGCCATTCAGTCTGCGCCGCTGGTCAATATCAGTCAGGGGCTGAACCAGGAAAACGTCGCCCGTATCAAGGAAGTACTGCGCGATGCCGACCCGCGCTGGCTCAGGGTCGGTGACAGACGTACCCTGAGCCTGGTGGAGGACGACTTCAACCTGATCCTCAATTACGGTCTGCGCCATTTCGTCCAGGGCGCGGTACAGGTCAAACTCGAGTCCGACAGCGCCAGTGTCTCCGCCTCGATCCCCCTGCCCGGCATCCTTCAGGGCAGATACTTCAATACCGGCTTCAGGGTAGATCAGTCGGGTGACAACTTTACCGTTCGGGACTGGCGCTTGGGCGACCTGCCATTGCCGGACTGGCTGAGTCGGCAACTGGTGCCCTTAGGCCACCGCCTGCTCTCGAACTGGCCCCAGTACCTCGCCGCCCTGTCCGCCCTGGAGCAGGTACAGCTGACACCGAACAATATTCAGGTGACATACCACTGGCAGCAGGAATTGAAAGACCAGCTGCGGGCTACCGGCCGGCAGCTGCTTTTCAGTGATCGCGACCAGGAACGCCTGCGCTTCTACCACCAGACACTGTACCGGTTGAGCGGTTCCAAGCTCCGGCGCGGCTCCCTGGCGCCCCTGCTGGGGTCGCTTTTTGAACAGGCCGGAAAGCGCTCAACCAGTGGCGCCGATGCTGTTGCCGAGAATCGCGCCCTGTTGACTGCGCTGTCATTTCATCTGGCGCGAGTCGATCTCAACCCGTTTTTGACCATGCCCGCCCAACCCCTGTCCTATCAGTGGCTGTTGTGGCCGACATTGTCCGGGCGGCGGGACCTGGCCCAGCACTTCGTCATTTCCGCAGGTATCAGCGCCACTGCCGGTACCAACATCGCCGAGGCCGCGGGTCTTTTCAAGGAACTGAAAGACTCCCAGGGTGGCAGTGGTTTCAGTTTTGCCGACCTGGCCGCCGATCGCGCCGGCACCCGCTTTGCCCTGTTGGCTCTGGACCCATCCAGGGCCAGGGACTTGCAACAGCGGCTGCAGGGGATACGATCCGAGTCGGACTTCATGGTCGATATCGAAAGGCTGCCGGAAGGCATGCAACGCGCCGAATTTACCCGGCGCTACGACAATCTCGACAACGCCGCCTATCGGGACATGCTGGCCGAAATCGAACGCCGCCTCGACGCCTGTGCGCTGTATTCACCGGTCGAGACCGGGGGGATTAAAGACCTGCATCCAGATTAGATTGACTCCCCGTCAAGGGAGACGAATGGCCGGTCCGGTCCCCGGAGACTTGCCACTGAAGCCCGCACCTCCCCTATACTGCGGCTTTTATCGAACCGGGTCGAAATGATTGTTCCATGCGGCGGTTTAATGACACCGCCAGTACAATATCCAGAACAGGGACTGATTCATGGCAAAAGCAACTGATGCAGCGGGTTTTGCAAAAGCCGAGGGGCCTACCCCTTTGATCGGGATCGATCCGGGCGCCAGGACCCGGGGGCTGCCAGGCCCCGGCGAGCCACAACGATGACTGCCATCGACGTGCTGCCAAGAGGGAATTCGGCGATGCCCGACTTTGACTCCGACTACCGCGCCGCCCGGGTTCGCCGGCGCCAATGGCAGGTATTGACAGGCACATTCCTGATAACCCTGGCAATTGGTCTGCTCTTCGTCTGGCTGCGGCCGCCGATCTATCAGAGCCTGTCCATCCTGCATTTTTCCTACCCCAAGCCCCTGGCCGGGGAACTCAATTCGGTAGCTGAAGAACAGATTAACGTTCATGCCCAGCGGCTGGTCAGCAACCGGGTACTGCAAGGTATTCAATCCGGTTTGCAGAGCAGCAAGGGCATTGCGGTCGGGATCGAGGACCTGTCCGACATGCTCAGGGCGGAACCGGTAGCCGTGAGTCGCCTGATCAAGCTGTCGGCCACCGGCACCGAAAAAGGCCTGCTGCTGCCGGTCATGTCCGCCTGGATAGAGACCTACCTGCAATCCCGAAACAGCGAACAGGCCAGCAGCGACAGCGACGCCATGGCAGCGGTCGAGGACAAGATTGCCGCCCTGGACCAGCGCCTGGAATCCAAACGCCAACAGCTGACGGCTTTCAGCAAGGAAAGCCGGATCGTCTCCCTGGAGCGGGACGAGAATCGGATCCTCAACAACATTCAGGGCCTGGCCAGGTCGCTGGATCTTGCCGTGGAGGAACAGGCGACGACAGCGGCGACCCTGCAATCGCTGCGCACGGCCCTGAACCGGGGCGAGGTCTCGGTTCGACCCCAGGATCAGGCCAGTATCGACCGGCTGGAGAATGTCGTCTTCGAGATCGAGACCCAACTCAGGGACCTGGGCCTGCAATACACCGAACAATATATGGCCCTGGACCCGAAGATAGTGGCCCTGCGCCGCAGCGCCGACCGGGCGCGCCAGACCTGGACCGATCGCCGCAAAGAGAGTCAGCTTGCCTATCTGCACGATGCCGAGCAGGCCCTGACCACCGCCAATGGCAAGGTCAGCGACCTGCAGCAGCAGATGCGGGACCTGGAGGAAAAGGCTCGATCCTTCAACAGCAAGCTGGTGGAATACCGGGCCCTCGACCAGGAACTGGCCGACCTCGAATTGCAGGCCCAGGAACTCAAAAAGCAACGGGTTGAACTGGAAGTGCAGCGGCCCTACGAGGCCAGTATCGACATACTGGAACAACCGTTCGCACCGGACTTTGCCATCGGCCCACCGTACTGGCGGAATAGTGGCATCGCCCTGCTGGTGTCGCTGCTGGCGTCGCTGCTGGCACTGGTGGTCTACTCCGCCATCCAGGGGGGCAAACGCTCGGCCCTGGTGATTGCCGCACCGTTTTCGGTGAATTCACCCCTGCCAAACCAGACCCTGGCCCAGGACCCGGTTCGAGCGGGCCTGTCGCAAAATCACACCCCGTCACTGGAGGCGCCACCGGCAGTGGTCCTGCAAGAGGATGATATCCGGGGGCTTTATCGTCATGCCAACGCCGATGGCCGGTGCCTGATCACCCTGCTGATGTCCGGCGTTGCCATTGCCGAACTGGAGCGACTGGAACGTTCGGCGTTCCTGCCGGTGGAAAATGACAGGGGGAATACCGACAAGGCTGGAATGGAACTGGCAGTGGGCGGTCGATTTTCCCGGCGCCTGCCCCTGCTCCCGGGGCTGGCCGCCAGCCTGGCGCAGCATCTGGCGCATTTGCCGGAAAAGGCCTCCATCTGGCAACAGCCGTCAGGGGAGGAGCTGTCACGAAGTGACCTGGCACTGCTGCTGCAACAGGCGGCACTTGATGCCGGCCTGGCTCAGCCGGACAGCTTTACCCTGGAAAATCTGCGCCTGAGCTACCTCGCCCACCTGGTGGACCAGGGCTGCCCGGTGAATCAGCTCGAACGCTGGGCCGGCCAGGTGACGCCGGCGGAGATGGTCAGGCTGCGCAACCGGGTGGAGACAGGGGCTGGTCAGACCATGCCGTCCGAGGCCGGGCAGGTCATCGAGACCCGCTATCCCCTGCCGGATGAAGCTGTTGACTGAACTCAGGTCTGACCGAAGCGGCCACCGTCGTCACCCTGATACTGACCCGCCCGAGTCGGGCTCCGCTGGCGAAAAGCGCAATGCAGTCCTGAAATTCGAAATTTACCGGAACTAAAATTTCCCGAACCGGTCAATCACAGGATTGTTTCAGGTAGTCGACGATTCCACGGCACCCATGCCCCGATTTATTCTGCCATTACTGTTCGCCATGGCTCTCTGTTCCGCAGAGAGCCGATTCGTCGATTCCGACGGGATGAAGTCCCGCGCTGGCATCGAGCAGTCCGTTTTCTCTGCATGCCTGGACGTAGCGGCCCCCTCCTGGTCACTCTCCAGCCCCGATGACGCCGCCCTGGCCGAACCCGAGCCGTTGCCCGAAGCAGTCATCCGCCGCCCCGGCAAGACCCATCTCACCCCTGTCGTCGGCCACCGATTTTCAGCCCGGGTCTCAATACGAGCCCCTCCCCTTGCAGCCCATCTGACCTGACAGGTACCCGGTCTGTGCAAGCGGTTCACAGGGGTGACGCCCCGGTGTCCGAACGAAATATATTTCAATCCGTCCCGGAAAACCGGCGGCACTAGACGCCGGGTTTACGCTCCGGCTCGCAGCCCGAACAACGCCCTTCGCTACCGGTTACCAATCGGTCTTCCACAGATGTATTTGGCGGACTTTTTTCGCGGGAGCCTCGCCGTTCGAATGACTTGCTGTCGACAGGACCCTGTTCGAATGCCCGGCGACCGCAGTTTCAGTTCCAAAACATTAATTATCCAAAAGACCTGGATATCCATTTTTACAAACGGAGAAAAGCATGCTGGAAGTAAAAAACCTGACTCGACGATATGGCAGTTTTGTTGCCGTGGACAACGTCAGTTTCACCATCGGCAACAGCGCCATTGTCGGGCTGTTGGGCCATAACGGCGCCGGCAAGACCACGATCATGAAAATTCTCAGTGGCTACCTGGAACCCGACGCCGGGTCTGTCACCGTCGCCGGTGTCAGCCTGGCGGACGACCCCAAGAAGGTGCAGTCAGGCCTAGGCTATCTGCCCGAGAACCTGCCCTTTTATCCGGAAATGACCGTGGCCGACTATCTCGATTACGCGGCGGATATCAAGGGTCTGGGAAAAGCTATCAAGCGGGCGGAAATCCGGCGGGCCATCGCCGACACCGACATCAGCGCCAAGTTGCTGGCACCCATCAGCACCCTGTCCCGGGGCTACAGACAGAGACTGGGCGTGGCACAGGCCATACTCGGCCAACCGAAACTGCTGATCCTGGACGAGCCCACCAACGGCCTTGATCCCGAGCAGACCCACCACATGCGGCAACTGATCCGGGATATCGCCCGTCAGGCCACCGTGATTCTGTCCACCCACATCATGCAGGAGGTCGATGCCATCTGTTCCCGGGCGCTGATCCTGCGTTCCGGCCAACTGGCCATGGACGCCGAACTCGAGGATCTGCGACGCAGCCACAGTCTGCTGGTCGATACCACCCTGTCGCCGCTCCAGGCCCGGCAGTTGTCCACCATCCAGGGGCTGGCGTCTCTGGGGCCGGTGAACACCGCCGGGGACGACAAAAGCGGTTACCGCTATCGCCTGAACCTGGAGGAAAACGCCGATCCGCGCCAGGTTGGCGCCCAGGTGGTCGGCAAAATCGTCGCCATGGAACAGCAGCTCTTTTCACTGCAACCGGAGCACCGGGACCTGGAAACCCTGTTCCGGGAGGTGACCGAGCAAACCCATCCTCAAGGAGATCTGGTCCATGCAGCCTGATATTCAAGCCAAAACCAACATCGCCCGGGTGGCGCGCAAGGAAATCACCCTGTTCTTTGCCTCACCCATCGCCTGGCTGTTTCTGGGTACCTTCGCCGCCATCACCCTGTTCGTCTTCTTCTGGGGCGAGGCCTTTTTCTCTCGCAATATTGCCGATGTGCGACCGTTGTTCGAGTGGATGCCGGTTTTCCTGATCTTTCTCAGCGCCACCCTGACCATGCGCATGTGGAGCGAGGAGCGGCGCACCGGCACCCTGGAGCACGTGCTGACCCAGTCGGTGCCCCTCTGGCATTTCGTCGTCGGCAAATTCGCCGCCTGCATGCTACTGCTGACGGTGGCCCTGCTGGTAACACTGCCGCTGCCGATAACGGTGGACATGATCGGTGACCTGGACTGGGGTCCGGTGCTGGCGGGCTATCTCGCCACCCTGCTGCTGGGAGCCGCCTATCTCAGTATCGGCCTGTTTGTTTCGTCCCGCAGCGACAACCAGATTGTCAGCCTGATCAGCGCCAGTGCCCTCTGCGGCATCATCTATCTGCTCGGCACCCGAACCATCACCGATTTCTTTGGCAATACATCCGGCGAGTGGCTGCGCCTGCTGGGCACCGGTTCCCGCTTCGACGCCATCACCCGCGGTGTGATCGACCTGCGGGATCTCTACTATTACCTGAGCATTGTCCTGGTATTCCTGGCACTGAATACGCTCTTTCTCGAAAAGGAACGCTGGGCCACCGACGGCGGCAAGCCCAACCACCACTACTGGCGTCTGGCCACGGCCCTGCTGGTAGCCAATGCCCTGGCGGCGAATCTGTGGCTGGGACAGATCAGCGCCCTGCGCATCGATGTCACCGAGGGCAACCAGTACAGTATTTCCGCGGCCACCCGGAATTACCTCAACCAGTTGCAGGAACCCCTATTGCTGCGCGGCTACTTCAGCGGTAAAACCCATCCGCTACTGGCGCCCCTGGTACCCCAGTTGCGGGACCTGCTGCGAGAGTATGAAATTGCCGGCCACGGCAAGGTCCGGGTGGAGTTTGTCGACCCGCTGTCCTCCCCCGAGGCCGAGCAGGAAGCCAACCAGAAATACGGCATTCAGCCGGTTCCCTTCCAGGTGGCCGACCGCTACCAGTCGGCCATTGTCAGCTCCTATTTCGACGTCCTGGTCCAGTACGGCGACGAGCACCAGGTGCTGGATTTTCGGGACCTGATCGAGATTCGCGCCCGCAGTGAAGACGACATCAATGTCCAGTTGCGCAATCCCGAGTACGACCTGACCCGAACCATCAAAAAGGTCATGAACAGCTACCAGTCGGCCGGCAATCTGTTTGATACGGTCAAGGGCAACCTGGTGTTCAACGCCTACGTTTCCGACGATCGGCTGTTGCCGGAAAAACTGGTGCAGTTCAAGCAGGACATGAACCAGGTACTGGCGGAGATGCAGAAGAAATCCTCCGGGCACTTCAGTTCCAGCCTGATCGATCCCGACGCCAACGGCGGCCAGGTCAGCCAGCAGATCGCCGAGGAATACGGCTTCAAGCCGATGACCACCAATCTATTCAGTAACCAGCGGTTCTATTTTTACCTGACCCTGGCCAGTGGTGACCAGATGGTCCAGATCCCGCTGGATGATATGACCCGGGGAAATTTTGAGCGCAATCTCGAAGCCGGTATCAAGCGCTTCGCCAGCGGCTTCACCAAGACCGTAGCCCTGGTGGAACCGGTCGGCAGCTACAGCCCCTACGGCCAGTCCGGACCCGGCTTTAACCAGTTGCAGTCTGCTCTCGGCACTGATCTGAATATCGAACACGAGGACCTGAATGACGGCACGGTCTCCGGCAACGCCGACATCCTGCTGCTGGCAGCGCCGGAAAACCTCAGCGACAAGCAACTGTTTGCAGTGGACCAGTTCCTGATGCAGGGCGGTACGGTGATCGCCGCAACATCCCCCTACAAGGCCGACATCAGCAATCGCAGCCTGACCCTGCTGCGCCACAACAGCGGCCTGTCCAAATGGCTGGATCACATGGGGCTGAAGATCGAGGATCAGATCGTACTGGACCGACAAAATTCGGCATTCCCGGTACCGGTCACCCGCAATGTCGGCGGCTTTCAACTGCAGGAACTGCGCATGCTGGACTACCCCTACTTCATTGATGTCAGGCCCCCGGGCCTGAACCCGGACCATGCCATCACCGCCGACCTGCCCCAGGCGACGGTGGCCTGGGCATCGCCGATCACAGTCGACCGGCAACAGCAGGGCCAGCGGCAGATCACGGAATTGCTGCGCAGTTCCGATCAGTCCTGGCTGTCCTCGTCCCTGGATATCATGCCGGTGGTCGGGGCCAACGGTTTCACCGGCTATCAACCCGAAGGTCAACAGGCCAGCCAGTTGCTGGGGGTCATCAGCGCCGGACGCTTCGATTCCTATTTTGCCGACAAGGAATCACCGCTGCTGGCACGGGCCCCCGGCGACGACAGTGCAGACTCAGCGTCTTCCGCCGATGCCGCCACCGGCGATGACAGCGAGGCGGATGCTGCGGATGACAGCAAGGGGACGGTACCGGTCTCCGGCATCATCGAACATTCGCCGGAATCGGCGCGCATCATCCTGTTCAGTTCCGGTGAATTCCTTCGGGATCAGGTGATCCAGCTCGCCGGCAGCGCCAGTCGAACGGACTACCTGAACACCCTGCAGCTGGTAACCAACGCGGTTGACTGGGCGCTGGAGGATGACGGCTTGCTGGGCATTCGCTCTCGGGGTCACTTCAATCGCACCCTGCCGCCCATGGAGCACGGCCAGCAGTTGTTCTGGGAATACCTGAACTACGGCCTGGCGGCCCTGGCCCTGTTGGTCATCGCGATTTTGGAACGTCGCTATCGCCGCGCCCGGCAGCATCGCTACTTTGAACTGCTGGCCAAATGAGGAGAAACAAATGAACAGATTCATTCAAGGGTTGACGGGCTTTTTGCTGCTGCAACTGCTGGTGGCGGTCGGCCTGCTCTGGAACGGCCATAACTTCAACGCCGAAGACGGGCAGCAGCCTCTGCTGACCTTCAATGTCGACAGTATCGACAGGGTGGTGATCAGTGGTCCGGACCAGAAAGCCACGCTGTTCCGGACTTCGGGAAACTGGCAGTTGCCAAAGCTTGACAACCTGCCGGTCAGCGACAATCTGGATGCCGTACTGAAAAAACTGGCGCAACTGAAACGGGGGTGGCCGGTCACCACCAGCCAAAGCAGCCATGAACGCTTCGACGTTGCCGAAGACAAGTTCCAGCGACGGATCCAGCTCTATCAGGGCGACAAGCAGGTGGGCGACCTGTTGCTGGGATCATCGCCCGGATTTCACAAGGTCTACGCCCGCCTGCCGGGAGCCGATGAAATCTACGCGGTGGAACTCAGCAACTTCGAGGTTCCCGACGACGACCAGAAATGGCTGGACAAGTCACTGCTGGCTGCCGACGACGTCAGCGCCATCAGGGCCAGGGATTTCGACCTGGTGCAGGAGGATAAAACCTGGCGCCTGGCGACGGATAATCAGGCCGGTCCGGACCAGTCCAAAAGCGCCGCACCGGATGGGAAAGTCAATCTGGATGGTAAAGTCAATCTGGATGGGAAAGTCAATCCGGTTGGAAAAGTCGAACTGGATGTGAAAAAGGCCGAACAGCTGGCCTATGCCATTGGCGCACTGAAGGTCACCGGTCTGGCCCCGTCGCCGCCGGAATTTTCACCGGAATCCGCCGTGGTTCTGGAAGTGACCGGCAAGGACCACTGGACCTATAACTTCATTGCGGACAAAGAAAAGTATTACGTGAAACGCAATGATATCGGACCTTTTTTC
>QJWQ01000051.1 GCA_003235325.1 Gammaproteobacteria bacterium
CCTCAGCGAGATCCAGGTCGGTGGTGATCCGTTTCTGCTCAACTTCGATGCGGCCGACGGTTACGACGACGGCCAGGGGCCGATTCTGACCCCGGTTGCCGTGCACTGGAACAGCGCCCTGCCCACCGACGGTGATGACCGTCTGTTCGGTGACTTGGGCAATGACTGGATCGTCGGTGGCAGCGGGCGCGACGACATCTATGGCGGTTACGGGGACGACCTGATGAACGCCGACGACGATCATGCCACCAATGGTGGCGCCAACGATGTCCCGGAGGCAGACCCGAGCTTCGAGGACCGGGTCTATGGCGGTGCCGGCCGCGACATCCTGATCGGCAATACCGGCGGCGATCGCCTGTTCGACTGGACCGGCGAGTTCAACAGCTACATCGTGCCCTTCGCACCCTTTGGCCTGGCCACCATCAGCCGTGAACCGACGCCACAATTGCAGCAATTCCTGCTCGATCTGTCCGCCGCCGATGGCGCGGATCCGACCCGCGGCGCGGACGCCGGCAACCCGGAGCGCAATGGCGAACCGGGTGGCGAGCTGGGCCTGGTGATCCAGAAGGATGTCGATTGGCAGCCGCAGACCGGCGCGCCGGAAGACCCGCAGCCGGGCAATATCCCGGGCGGTGAGCGCGATGTGCTGCGTTCATCCAGTTTCAGCGACAGCGGCAGCCAGGCCAATTTCGACGGCACCGCCGGCGCCGACGGCTTCTCGCCGGACAAACCATCGGTGGCGACGCGGTCAGCGTGCTGCATGTGGACGGCTATCGCCCGCGTTACTTCGAGGTGGAGGCCACCATCAATACCGGAAAACCCATCGGCGGTCTCAAGGCCAATGCCTATGTGGTCTTCGACTACCAGTCCCCGACCGACTTCAAGTTCGCCGGTGTGGATGTGTCGAGCGACAAGCTGGAGATCGGTTATCGCGATGCGTCCGGCTGGCACGTGATGGCCCAGTCCAACGCCAGGCTGAAACCGGACACCGATTACCGTCTGCTGGTGGCGGTCAACGGCCTGACCGTGACCGTGGTGGTGGACGGCAAGGACGTCTTCAACCTGGCATACGAACCGCGGGTGGACGCCGACGGTTTTACCCACGGCCTGAACGAAGGCCTGATCGGTCTCGGCGCCAATAATTCGATCGCGCGCATCGATGATGTGGTGGTTCAGGTATTGCGTCCTGAAACCACTTTCGAGGATGTCGAATCGTTTGACGATGGCGTGGCCGATTTCTTCGCCCCGCCGAGCGACGGCAGCTGGTCCATCGACAATGGACGCTATGTCGTGGACGCACTGAATGAACAGGGCTTCGCCGTCGCCGGCTACGACTTTGTCTTGAATGGGGAATCGCTGCTTGAACTCGAAACTGATCTGACCACCGAGGGTCTGGCCGGGCTGATGTTTGATCGTACCGACAGCCAGCGCTTCAAGTTCGCGGCGCTGTCCGTGGCTGACGACCAGGTCATTGTCGGCCACTACACCGAGCGCACCGGCATCGTGGTCGACGCAGTAGTCGACGTCGCCCTGGATTCCGGCGATATCCACACCTTGGGCGTGTCGCTGAAGGGCTCGACGGTGAGTGTCAGCGTCGACGGCCAGGAGCAGTTGGGCTATGTGTTCAACGGGCTGAATGTCGACGGTGGCTTTGGCTTGCTGAGTTTTTCCACGACGACGGCATTCGACAGCGCGACGATGCGCACCAGCGATCCGGCACTGGCCGGTCTGGGTAGCGGAGAAAACCTGACGGCCACTGCTGTCGGGCCGGGCGGGCAGGCGGCCCAGAGTTCGGGTGAGGATCTGAACGACGCGACCCTTGATGCCATGCTGGTGGCGGCAACCCAGCGCATGCGCCCCTATCTGTCGCCCGAGGAACTGGCGCAGCTCGATGGCATCGATATCGAACTGGCGGAACTGGGCGGCGCCGTCCTGGCACGCTGGACCGGTAACACTATCCTGATCGACACCGATGCCGCCGGTCACGGCTGGTTCGTCGATACCACACCCCTCATCGACGAGGAGTACCACCTGGTGGATGACAGCAGTCGCCTGTTGGCCGATGTCGGCAGCGACGCCGGGGAACAGGTGGATCTGTTGTCGGCGGTGATGCACGAGATCGGGCATGCGACGGGACGTGAGCACCAGGACGACGGACTGATGGCTACGGCCCTCGACGAAGGCGAGCGTCGGCTGCCCGAGTATGATGCGGTTGCCACGGCCGCACCGGTTAGTAGCGCCCTGTCGGTTGATGCCTTGCTCCGGCTCGACCCGTTCATGGCGATTACCTATCAGCCGTTGCAGCCGACGACGAACAGGCATAGCGATCAACGGGACCATCGGTGGAGCCGTTTGTTTAACACCAAATCGGGCACCTTTGACGATGCTGCAAAAGAGGCTGTCGACGAAACCGTTGCCCTGTGGCAACCCCTGGCCGCCATCGATTGGCTGCTGGGAGACGATGATGTCCTGCCTTCGCTTGCCGATGGGGATCGACCATTGATAGAGTGGGAATAGCCGTGCAGGCAACCGGATTGATAATCGATCACGGCAAACCAGAACCCCAATCCTGCCCGATCCGCTCTTTGCCGGCCCCGTAGAGGCCGGCCGCGAATCCGGCCTGTTCCGAAAGGAGATTCACTTTGTCCAATCAACTGCTTTTCTACAGCCAGGCCGTCCCGGTCAACAGCCACAAGCACAAGGACCTTTATATCAAGGCGGGCAATACCTACGATTTTGCCGCCAAGGTCAACTCCGTGCCCCTGACCACGGTGGAGTTTCGTCCCGCCTGCCAGGAATACGCAGTGGTCTTCGCCGGCCAGGGTGAGGCGGTGATACCGGTCGCCGTCCTCGGTGCCGAGATCGACCGCAACTATTTTGTGGATGCGCAAGGCGCCTGGGACGCCAGGTACATTCCGGCCTTTGTACGTCGCTATCCGTTCGTGTTTTCCAGTAGCGAAGACGGCAAGAATTTTGCTCTTTGCATCGACGAGGATTTCGTCGGTTGCAATACCGAAGGCCGCGGCGAGCGTCTGTTCGATGCCGAAGGCAATCGCACGCAATATCTGGAAACGGTGCTGAGTTTCGTGCAGGAGTACCAGGTTCAGTTTCAGCGTGCCAGTGCCTTTTGCAAGCGCCTGAACGAGCTGGATCTTCTCGAACCCATGCAGGCGACCTTTACTCCGCCGGGGGGCGAACGGCGAAATCTCACGGGTTTCCTGGCGGTAAACCGCAACAGGCTGAAGGCGCTGGAGGACGACGTGCTCCTGGCTATGGCCAGGGGTGACGAACTGGAACTGATCTATCTCCACCTCCAGTCGTTGCAGAATTTTGGCAGGATGTTGAATCGCGTCGGTGCCAAGGCGGGTCAACCTGCCGCAGCTGAAGGGGAAACGTCCGCAGCACCCATCGAGGGCGTGGAATCCGAGGCTCTTCACTGAGTCGGATAACTGCGTTGTCTGAGCGGTTTCTGACATGGCCTTGATCGAAGAGGAGATTACCGCTTCGCCCGGTGTCGAAGGCCCGGTGTCCGAGGGCCGGGAAATTGCCAGCTTCACGGATGTGTCGGTGTGGAACCGCCTGGCCGAGGCGCGATCGCTGCAGGATTTTGCCGAAGCCTGGCTGGCGCTGCAGTGTGGCCTGATCGAGCGGGTGCAGTTGGCCGTCGTCGTGTTCAGGCAGGATGATCCGGGAAACTTCAAACCCCTGTGTTTCTGGCCCCCCGGTCAGCGTGGCAGCGAAGCACTGGGTGCGGTTGCGGAGTTGGCCCTGCAGCAGCGGCGAGGCGCGGTGAGTCAACAGGGAAAGGAGCCGGATACGCGCCGCGATGCCATGGCCTTTCCGCTTCTGGTGGATGACGTGCTGCACGGCGTGGTCGCTGTGGAAATGCCACATCAGTCCGACGCAGAGCTGCAGCTGGCAATGCGCCAACTGCAATGGGGCTGTGCCTGGTGGCAACATCGTCTGCGACCGCAATCCCCTCCCTCGGCGGATCTGGCGGCGACCCTGACCCTGATGGCCAATACCATGGAGCAGACGCGCTTCATGGCGGCGGCAACAACCGTCACCACGGAACTGGCTGGCTTGCTGGATTGTGAACTGGTGGCCTACGGCGTGCGCAAAGGGCGACATGCGCAGGTGCGCGCGCTTTCTCATAGCGCCCGGTTCAGTGGCAAGAGCGCCCTGGTTCGCTCGCTGGGCAACGCCATGGACGAGGCGATCGACCAACAGGAGACATTGGTCTTGCCGCGGGCAAAAGAAGATGAGCCCCTGATTACCCGTTCGCACAGTTCGCTGATGGGCGAACGCGGTGCTGTCGCGGCTTGCAGCGTACCCCTCAGTGATGGAGAACATCTGGTCGGTTGCCTCACCCTGTTGCGCGATGAGGGTGCGCCCCTCTCGCGAAGGGAAATCGACCTGTTCGAGCACGTAGCCACCCTGGTCGGTCCGTTGCTGGAGGCCAGGCACCGCGAGGATCGCTGGATCGGCACCAAGCTGGGCGAGTCGTTATGGCAGGTGGTCACCAGGGTGTTTGGTAGCGGGCATCCGGGAATGAAGCTGGCCCTGGTTGCCCTGCTGGCGGTTGCAGCGTTTTTCACCTTTGCCACGGGTATGTACCGCGTTTCCGCGCCGGCGGCTTTGCAAGGCACCGTGCAGCGCGTGGTGATAGCGCCCCAGGACGGCTTTGTCGCCAGTGCCGAGCAGCGGGCCGGTGACCTGGTGAAAGAAGGTCAGGAACTGGCGGTGCTGGAGGACAAGGACCTCGCCCTCGACAAGCTCAAATGGGAAGGCGAGCGCGAAAAGTTCATGCGTGAATACAGCCGCGCCCTGGCGGACGATGACCGTGCCGGAGTCCGTATACTGGGGGCCGAAATCGAACAGGCCGAAGCACGCATAGACTTGCTGAACGCACAACTGGCTCGCACCCGGATCACCGCGCCCTTTGACGGCATCGTGGTGGCGGGCGACCTCAGCCAGACCCTCGGGGCCCCGGTCACCCGCGGCGAAACCCTGTTCGAGATCGCGCCGCTGGACAGCTATCGCGTGACACTGCAGGTGGATGAGCGCGACGTCAACGAGCTCGCTGTCGGCCAGCGCGGGAATCTGGCTCTGGCCGGTCTGCCCGGAGAATCACTCGCGCTGCACCTGACCAAGATTACACCAGTGGCCGCGGTGGAGCAGGGGCGCAATGTCTTCCGCGTCGAAGCGGCGCTGGACACCGACAACCCGGCCTTGCGTCCCGGCATGCAGGGCATTGCCAAGATCGATATCGAGCAGCGCAAGCTGCTGTGGATCTGGACCCACAAGCTGCTTTACTGGATCCGTTACTGGTGGTGGTCATGGTCGCCGTGATACCAGGGGCCGGCCTGTCGTGGCGATAGACGAACCGATCTTCAGTCAGTCCTGGTACCGTGTGGCCAAGCTCAAGCCGCGGGTACGCCGGCATGCACGTATCCATCGCCACGATTATCGCGGTGAAGTCTGGTACGTGCTCGAAGACACCTCGTCCGGACGCTGCCATCGGTTCTCCAGCGCGGCCCATTATCTGATCGGCCTGATGGACGGCGAACGTACTCTGCAGGCCATCTGGGCCGTTGCTCTGCAGCGATTGGGGGACGATGCGCCCACCCAGGACGAGGTGATTCGCCTGCTCGGGCAGATGCACGCAGCCGATGTCCTGTTGTGCGACCTGCCCCCCGATACCCGGGAGATCGTCGACCGCGGTGAAAAGCAGGAACGCAAGCAATGGTTGCAACGCCTGGCCCAGCCACTGGCGGTACGCATTCCAGTGGTCGATCCGGATGCTTTCCTGGACCGCTGGATCTGGCTGGTACGGCCGTTGTTCAGCCTGTTCGGATTGCTGTTGTGGCTGGCAGTGGTGACGATCGGCGTGGTGTTGGCGGCCAGCCACTGGCCGGAACTGAGCAACGATGTCATCGACCGGGTGTTCAATACCCAGGGCCTGCTATTGCTGTGGCTGGCCTATCCACTGGTCAAGGTAGTCCATGAGCTGGGGCACGGATTCGCGGCCAAGAACTGGGGCGGCGAGGTACATGAGATCGGCATTATGCTACTGGTGCTGGTTCCCGTTCCCTATGTCGAGGCCTCGTCGGCATCGGCATTTCGAGAGAAATACAAGCGTGTTGTCGTCGGTGCCATCGGCATCATGGTCGAGCTCTTTCTGGCCGCCGTGGCGGTCATGCTCTGGCTGAATATCGAGCCTGGGCCATTGCGGGCGTTCACGTTCAACGTGATGTTGATCGGCGGTGTCTCGACGCTGTTCTTCAACGGCAATCCGCTGTTGCGCTTCGATGGCTACTATGTGTTCAGCGATCTGATCGAAATGCCGAACCTGGCCACACGGTCGCAGCAGTATCTCGGCTACCTGGTGCAGCGCTATGTGTTCGACGTCCGTGATGCCAAGTCCCCCAGCGCCGCTGCCGGCGAGCGGGCGTGGTTCGCCTTCTACGGCGTGGCGTCGTTTCTGTATCGCATGTTCATCCTGTCCGTCATCATCCTGTTCATCGCCGGGAGGTTCTTTGTCGTGGGCGTGGTGCTGGCAATCTGGGCCGTGGCCACGCAACTGCTGTGGCCTGCGGCGAAGCAGATCGGGTTCCTGTTCAACAGCCCGCGCCTGAACCGGCGGCGGGCCCGGGCGGTGTTGATCACCGGCGGGGTATTGGCGCTGCTTGGCGCTTTCCTGGTGTTGGTGCCGGTGCCTTCCCGAACGCTCTCCGAAGGGGTGGTGTGGCTGCCGGAACACACCCAGGTAAGGGCCCAGGCAAATGGCGTCGTCGCCAGGGTGTTGGCGCAACCGGCTCAACAGGTCAAGGCCGGTACCCCATTGATCGCCATGGAGGATCCGCTGCTCGGACAGGAAGTGCGTTTGCTAGAGGCCCGACGACAGGAGTTGCATGCGCGTCTCACCGCGGCGCAGATTCGCGAACGTTCGCGGGCACAGGTCGTCGAGGAGGAGATCAAGGTTGTCGAAGCGGACCTGGCGCTGGCACGGGAGCGCCAGGCGGCCCTGACCGTGCTGGCCGAGCGTGATGGCCAATTCATTCTGCCGGGTTCGGAGGATCTGCCCGGCAGGTTTTTACGGCGGGGTGATCTGATCGGCTATGTCACCCAACCGGGCAATGCCAATGTGCGTGCGGTGGTCAGCCAGACCAGGATCGGGCTGGTGCGCAATCAGACCCGGGCAGTTCATCTGCGGCCGGCCACCTGGCAGGCGCCGTCGCTGAATTCGGAAATCCTGCGGGTCGTGCCGGCCGCGACCGCCCGGTTGCCGTCGCTGGCGCTGGGCAGTACCGGTGGCGGCACAATTGCCCAGGACCCCCGCGATGGCAGCGGCATGACGGCGCTGGAACCGCTGTTCGTGCTGGATCTGGGATTGCCACAGAGCGCGCCGCAACCTTATCCGGGACAACGGGTGCTGGTGCGTTTCGATCACGGTACAGAACCGTTGGTAGTACAGTGGTATCGTTCGTTGCGCCAACTGTTTTTGTCGCATTTCAGTGTCTAGTGTAGCCGCGCTGCGCCCGGGCAGGGTCAGAGGTATTTATCCGGAGGGCAAACCGCCAAGCGTCAGCCGATGGCAGCAACAGCTCGACCGCTTCGTCGGCTGGTGGCTGGCGCCGTGGCGACCGACAACGACGCGCTACGGTGCCCGGCTTAGGCGCATCCACACCCGGGGCGAAAAACTGCAGGCCATGGACGCGGCGGCGCTCAGGGAAGCGCTGCGCCCGTTGCGTCAGTCCTTGCGCAGGGATGGCTTGCAGGACAAGCACTGTATCGAGGCCTTCGCGCTGATCCGCGAACTGGCGTTTCGCACCCTGGGCATGCGTCATTATGATGTGCAACTGCTCGGTGGCTGGGTCATGCTGCGCGGCAAGGTGGCCGAAATGCAGACCGGCGAGGGCAAGACCCTGACCGCGACCCTGCCGGCGGCCACTGCGGCATTGGCCGGCATACCGGTGCACGTGATCACGGTCAACGACTATCTGGTGCGACGTGACGCGGATTGGATGCGGCCGCTATATCAGGCACTGGGTCTGACGGTCGGTTCGATTGTTGAGGGCATGAGCGAAGATCAACGTCGGCGGGCCTATGCCTGCGATATCGTCTACTGCACCAACAAACAGCTGGTGTTTGACTATCTGCGCGACCGTATGGCGCGCGGCGGCCTGGGGCAGTTGCGGCTGCGTCTGGACGGGTTGTTGGGCGAGCAGGGCCTGGGCAAGCGTCTGCTGTTGCGCGGCCTGTGTTTCGCCATTCTCGACGAGGCGGACAGCGTCCTGATCGACGAGGCGCGCACCCCGCTGATCATCTCTCGCAGCAGCTGCGGAAATGAAGAAGAGCAAATGTACCGCGAGGCGCTGCGGCTGGCGGCGACACTGACGCCAGGCATCGATTACCGCCTGGAGGTGACGCGCCGGGAGGTGGAGGTCACCGCTGCCGGGCGCGAAAAACTGGCGAGTACGGCAGCCGTGGCGGGCGGTCTCTGGCGCGGCGCGCGTCGGCGTGAAGAGCTGGTCACCCAGGCGCTGTACGCAGATCAACTCCTGCAGCGGGACCGGCACTATCTGGTTAAGGACGGCAAAGTGCAGATTATCGACGAATACACGGGTCGGTTGATGCCGGACCGCTCCTGGGAGCGTGGCCTGCATCAACTGGTGGAACTGAAGGAGGGCTGTGACGTGACCGCACCGGTGGAGACCCTGGCGAGAATCAGTTTCCAGCGCTTTTTTCGCCGCTATCTGCACCTCAGCGGCATGACCGGTACCGCCACCGAAGTCGCGTCCGAACTCTGGTCCGTGTACCGGCTGCGCCTGGTCACGGTACCGACCCATCGTCCGCCACAACGGCGCCGGCTGCGCGGCAAGGTGTTCCGTCGCTTGGAGACCAAGTGGACCGCGGTGGTTGAACAAATCAGTACCTGGCATGGGCAGGGCATCCCGGTGCTGGTCGGTACCACGTCGGTCCAGGCATCGGAGCATCTGAGCGCGTTGCTGCATGCCGCCGACCTGCCACATCAAGTGCTGAACGCGCGTCACGATGCGGATGAGGCCGCCGTGGTGGCCCAGGCCGGTCAGCCCGGCGCCATTACCGTGGCGACCAATATGGCCGGGCGCGGCACTGATATCGCCCTGGGTGACGGTGTGGACAGGCTTGGCGGCCTGCATGTGTTGGCCACCGAGCGCCACGATGCCGGTCGTATTGATCGCCAGTTGTATGGACGCTGCGGCAGGCAGGGTGACCCGGGGGCCTATGGTTATATGGTGTCGCTTGAAGACGAGCTGATTCAGTCAAGTCCCTGGCGCTGGCTGTTGCCGCTGTTGCCGGAGGGCCTGGCGTCTACCGGTGTCGTCGGACGCTGGCTGGTCAGGCGCGCCCAGCGTGGAGCCGAGCGACGCCATGCCAGGACGCGACACGATCTGCTGCGGTTCGACGAACAGGTCGGCAAGATGCTCGCTTTCAGTGGACGGATGGAGTAAATGCCCAATTCTAAATCATCATTGTTTTGGCAAGCATGCGGGGTGGCCTGTGTGCTGCTATGTAAGCCTGTGTTCGCCGGCGAGCTGGGGGGATTCGATTGTTTGATCCAACCCCAGACCATGGTCGAGGTCAGCACCCGTGAAAGGGGCATTCTGGAAGCCTTGCTGGTGAATCGCGGCGATCAGGTCGAGCAGGGGCAGGAGATTGCGCGCCTGGATCAGGATATTGAACAGGCGACGGTTGAACTGTCCCAGGCCAGGGCCGATATGCAGGCTGAAATATCGGAACTGCGGGAGGGCCTGGCCTTCGCGGAACGGGAAAACAAGCGCATCGACAAGCTGTCGAGTGTCAAGGCGGTGTCCGGTACCGAAAAGGACAAGGCCGCGACCGCCGCCAAACGCGCCCGGCTGCGCCTGCAGCAGGCCCTGGAAGAGCAGGCCATTGCAAAGCTGGAACTCGAACGTGCCACGCGTCTGCTGGACAACCGCACCATCCGCAGCCCGATCGATGGCGTGGTGGTCGAAACCATGATGTCCCCCGGTGAATCGGTGGAGAACCAGTCCATCGTCGAGATCGCCAGGATTGATCCCCTGTATGTCGAAATCATCGTACCGGTTGACTTCTATGGTGCGATCAAGACCGGCATGTCGGCCAGGATCGAACCCCGTTACCCGGGTGCAAAACCGCAGCATGCGCAGGTCATCGTGGTCGACTCGGTAATCGACGCCGCCAGCGATACCTTCGGGGTGCGTTTACTTTTACCAAATCCGGATTTGGAAGTACCGGGTGGGGTGAGGTGCAAGATACAGTTTGACGACAAGCAAAACGCCGCCAGAACGGAGTAAGTTTCAGCCGGCTTTGCCGGGGATACTAGCTGCAGGTATTAGATTAATACATTATGCAGATCCAGGGTGTCCGTCTGTAGGATACGTCTTAAAATCCTGCAGGAGTTATCCTGCCTGGTGCGTCCTGCCAATCGCTTTCACTTTACACGGGCTTTGGGTCTTTTGTTTTGTGCAGTGAGGTCCTGGCGAGTGGATGTAGCTGGCGGAGAGAGAGGGATTCGAACCCTCGGTACCTGACGGTACACCGGTTTTCGAGACCGGCACTTTCAGCCTCTCAGTCATCTCTCCGAAAAAATTGTAATTTACGCGAATTTCGGTTTCACGGACAGTTGCACTCTGTCAAATAAAAAGGGTTACGTTTATAACGTAACCCTTTGTTTTATATGGCTCCGCCTGCTGGGCTCGAACCAGCGACCCAATGATTAACAGTCATTTGCTCTACCAACTGAGCTAAGGCGGATCAGTTGAGGCCGCGTATGGTATAGCCCGGTTTTTGCTCAGTCAAGTGCTCCGCCCGGTTTATGCCGCATCGGTTGCGGGACGCTGGCGTTGCGGCTCGATGGCGATGAATCGCCTATAATGTCCGATTGTTTTGGCAACCCCCCGACCGACCATGAAACCCTTCAGACTCAGCAGTTCCTACCAGCCCGCGGGCGATCAGCCCTCCGCCATCGAGTTGCTGGTGGAGGGCATTGAAGCCGGCCTTGCCGGCCAGACATTACTTGGGGTCACGGGGTCAGGGAAAACCTTCACCATTGCCAACGTGGTCGAACGGCTGCAGCGGCCGACTATCGTCCTGGCGCACAACAAAACCCTGGCGGCCCAGCTCTACGGCGAGTTTCGCGACTATTTTCCGGATAACGCCGTCGAGTATTTCGTCTCCTACTACGACTACTACCAGCCGGAAGCGTATGTGCCATCCTCCGATACCTTTATCGAGAAGGATGCCTCGGTCAACCAGCACATTGAGCAGATGCGGCTGTCGGCCACCAAGGCCCTGCTGGAGCGCAAGGACGTACTGGTAGTGGCGACAGTGTCGTCCATATACGGTCTGGGTGATCCCGATGCCTACCTGAAAATGGTGCTGCACCTGGTGCGGGGCGAACGGGTCGACCAGCGCGCCATTTTGCGCCGGCTGGCGGAATTGCAATACACCCGTAATGACGTCGATTTTCACCGGGCCAATTATCGGGTTCGGGGCGATGTCATTGATATTTTTCCCGCGGATTCCGAGATGGAGGCGCTGAGGCTCGAGCTGTTTGACGATGAAATCGACCAACTGGCGTTGTTTGATCCGCTGACCGGCGAGGTGCTGCGTAAAGTACCGCGATTTACGGTCTACCCGAAATCCCACTACGTCACCCCACGGCAGACCATTATGGATGCTGCGGAAAACATTCAGGAGGAATTGAAAATCAGGTTGGAGCAACTTTATGCAAACAGCAAGCTGGTGGAAGCCCAGCGCCTGGGCGAACGGACCCGGTACGATCTGGAAATGATGCGGGAACTGGGTTATTGCACCGGCATTGAAAATTACTCCCGCTATCTCTCCGGACGCGACCCCGGCGAACCGCCACCGACCCTGTTTGATTATCTGCCGGTCAATGCCCTGATGGTGGTGGATGAGTCCCACGTCACCATTCCCCAGTTGGGGGGTATGTACCGCGGCGACCGCTCCCGCAAGGAGACGCTGGTGGAATACGGCTTTCGCTTGCCGTCGGCGCTGGACAACCGGCCCATGCGCTTTGATGAGTGGGAGCGGATCGCGCCCCAGGCAATCTATGTGTCGGCGACGCCGGGCAAATACGAGGCCGAACATGCCGGCCGGGTGGTGGAGCAGGTGGTGCGCCCCACCGGCCTGGTGGATCCCGAGATCGTGGTTCGGCCGGCCACCAGCCAGGTGGACGATGTCATCGGCGAGATTCATGCCTGCGTCAAAAGCGGCAGCCGGGTACTGATCACGGTGCTGACCAAGCGCATGGCGGAGGACCTCACCGATTACCTGGATGAACACGGGGTCCGGGTTCGCTACCTGCACTCCGATATCGAGACCGTCGAGCGGGTGGAAATCATTCGCGATCTGCGCCTGGGGGAGTTCGACGTGCTGGTGGGCATCAACCTGTTGCGGGAGGGCCTGGATATGCCGGAAGTGTCCCTGGTGGCGGTATTTGATGCCGACAAGGAGGGATTCCTGCGCTCGGAGCAATCATTGATCCAGACCATCGGCCGCGCGGCCCGCAATATTCGGGGTCGGGCCATTCTCTACGCCGATAAAATCACCGGTTCCATGCAGCGGGCGATCGACGAGACCAACCGGCGCCGGGAGAAACAGGCGGCCTACAACCTGGCCCACGGGCTGACGCCCAAAGGCATCATCAAGTCGGTCGCCGATATCATGGAAGGGGCCTATGCCCCGGGCGCCGGCAGGGGCAAGAAACGCAAGGTGGCGGAAAAAATCGGCGATTACCTCCCGGCCGATGAACTGGCCATGGCGTCCCCCCACAGGATTGCCGCTGAAATTGCCAAACTGGAAAAGCAAATGTACGAGCATGCCCGCAATCTGGAGTTCGAGCAGGCCGCCGGCATTCGCGACGCCATTCACCGGCTGAAGGAGTCGGCGTTTGTGACCACCAATGCCTGACAGACCGACGTGGGTGCTGTTAGTGACGAAAAATAGTGGGGGGATTGGCCTCTATGGAGCGAGTCGGGCGGGGGCGGCCCTGGATCAGAGAAAATCCAGGTCCGGGTTGTCGTTCATGATTTCCTTGATCTCGTCCTGTTCGCTGGTCTTTTGGTTCAGCACTTCCTTGACGAACTTGAAATACACGGTGTAGACCAGTGGCTCCTCGCCGGGTTTTTCCACCACGAAAAACGGTGCCCGGTCGACACCGAGTTTCGCCGCCAGTTGCATTCCGGCTGAGGTCGCGTCCCGCTCATCAGCGATCAGGATTTCATCGATAGAGTCCATCTGACCGGCGGCCACCATTTTCTCTTCGACCTCCCGGCACTTTTTGCAGGGCTGGCCGTCGGCATAGATTTTCTTGACCATGGTGATTTTCATTGCAGAGGCTCCCCGGTTTGATCCGGTTGTTTCAGGTAATGACAGCTATTTTTCGATGTTGACCGCATGCAGGCCGCATTCCTTCTTGGTGGCTTCCTCCCACCACCAGCGGCCTTCCCGTTCGTGCTGGCCGGGTCCCACGGGTCGTGTGCAGGGCTCACAACCGATGCTGATAAAGCCGCGATCATGGAGACTGTTGTAGGGGACTCCGTTGCTGCGAATGTAGTTCCATACCTGGGCTGAAGTCCAGTTGGCCAGGGGGTTGAACTTGGTCAGTCTGTCTCCGGGACGGGCGAAGGCCTTGTCGTCCTGGATCACCGGAATGGCGGCCCGGGTGTCGGGGCTCTGATCGCGGCGCTGGCCGGTGACCCAGGCATCCAGGGTCAGCAGTTTTTTGCGCAGGGGAGCGATCTTGCGAATACCACAGCACTCCTTGTGATCGTCCCGATAAAAACTGAACAGGCCTTTTTCCCGCACCAGGTTCTCCACGGCGGCGGAGTCCGGAAACTGGATATCGATGTTGATGCCGTAGTGATCTCTGACCCGATCCAGGTATTGATACGTCTCCGGGTGCAGACGACCGGTGTCGAGAGAGAATACCTGAATGTCCTTGCGGATTTTCCAGGCCATGTCCACCAGGACCACGTCCTCGGCGCCACTGAACGATATGGCAATATTGTCAAAATTCGCCAGGGCAAATTCCAGGATTTCCTGGGGAGTCTGGCTGGACAGCTTTTTGTCCAGATCAACTACGTCCAGTCGGTTTTCGCTCATGGTGACCTCGCTATCAGACTGTAGGGTTTCAAGTGGTTGTTTTTCAGGCTGGGAACTATAGCAGAGCCCTTGGTCCTGTAAAAAGAATTGAGTGCTATAGGGGTATAACATCCCGTTTGCGCCACCTCGATGAAACCGTTAGAGTTGCGGCGACTTGACGCGACAGTTAAGCACGCACAGATGAGGAAGTAACCCGTGGAAATAGCCTGCCTCGACCTTGAAGGTGTCCTGGTTCCGGAGATCTGGATTGCCTTTGCCGACAAGACCGGTATCGATGAGTTGCGTGCCACCACCCGGGATATTCCAGACTACGATGTGCTGATGAAGCAGCGCCTGTCTATTCTCGACCGACACGGCCTCGGCCTGAATGAAATCCAGGAGGTGATTGCCAGCCTGACGCCCCTGGAAGGCGCCCGTGATTTTATCGACTGGTTGCGGGAACGTTTCCAGGTGGTCATCCTGTCCGACACGTTTTATGAGTTCTCCCAGCCGCTGATGCGGCAGTTGGGATTCCCCACGCTGCTTTGTCACAAACTGGACGTGG
This sequence comes from Gammaproteobacteria bacterium, assembly GCA_003235325.1. Lineage (GTDB taxonomy): Bacteria > Pseudomonadota > Gammaproteobacteria > Pseudomonadales > Porticoccaceae > SZUA-272. Next base: position 14,723 of record QJWQ01000051.1, read on the forward strand.
ATCAAACCGGCCGGGTGGTCGATTACCGTCTGCGCCAGTCCAATCCCAAGCGCCAGGCAGTGGTGGCGCTGAAAAGTATCTATTACCGGGTCATTGCCGCCGGCGATTCCTACAATGACACCACCATGCTGGCGGAAGCGGATGCCGGCATCCTGTTTCATGCACCGGACAATGTCATCGCCGAGTTTCCCCAGTTTCCGGCGGTTCATACCTTTGCCGACCTGAAGGGGGAATTTATCAAGGCCAGCAACAGAACACTGACACTTTAGTCCGGCAGATTCTGTAGCCCTTCAAGGGTTGACATCAGCGACGCCACCTTAGTAATGGATTCCCGGTATTCACTCTCCGCTTCCGAATCACTGACGATACCGCCGCCGCCCCAGCAGTGAAGCCGGCCATTGTCGGCGAGCAGGGTGCGTATGGCGATATTGGTATCCATGCGGCCGGTGGCGCTGATGTAGCCGACACTGCCACAGTACAGATTGCGGCGACAGCTTTCTGTTTCCTCGATAATTTCCATTGCCCTTTTTTTCGGCGCACCGGTAATGGAGCCGCCGGGAAAGCTACGGGCCAGCAGGTCCAGGGGGGTCTGTCCCGGCCGCAGGGTGCCGGTAACGGTACTGACCAGGTGGTGGACATTGGCGAAACTTTCCAGCTCAAACAGTTTGGGCACGCGAATCGAACCTGGCTGGCAGACCGTGCCGAGGTCATTGCGCAACAGGTCGACAATCATCAGATTTTCCGCCCGGTCCTTGCCGCTGTTGAGCAACTGAACGGCATTGTCCTGGTCCTCGTCGACGCTTCTGCCCCGGGCGATTGTGCCCTTGATTGGCCTGGCTTCCACCTGGTTGCGGGCCACTTTGAGAAACCGCTCCGGCGACAGACAGATGACGGCCTTGTCCTGCCAGTCCAGGTAGGCGCTGTAAGGTGAGGGCATGATCCTGCGCAACCGCCGGTAGGCCTGCCAGGGATCGCCCTGAAAATCCGCGCTGAAATGCTGGGCAAAGTTGACCTGATAGCAATCGCCGGCTTCTATATAGGCGCGAATCCGCTCGATAGCCTGGCGATATCGCCGCTCCGACAGGGAGGGTCGAAAGCGCTGTATTAACTGAAAATCCCCGGAGCCGTTGCCATCCCGTTGCTGGAGGCAACGACTGACTTCTGTCTTGAATTCCGGCGAACAGGATGGATGAAAAATCAGCCAGGCGTGGCGGGACTGGTGGTTGAGTACCAGGGCCCAGGTGTAACAACCCAGTTTCAGGTCCGGCAGGGTCGTTGTTGGCGGGCAGCGGACGGGCAGGGAGATGAGTCTCCGGCCCAGGTCGTAGCCAAAAAAACCGGCCAGACCGCCGACAAAGGGATAGTGGCTGAAGGCTTCCGGCACGGGCTCCAGTTCCTCGAGCATCTGCCGGGCAACAGCAAAAGGATCTTCCCCGGTTATCCGGGTCGCCGATGCCGTTGAACTGATCCGGGTTTCCTGGCCGACGGTTTCCATCTCGCTCACGGGAGCGGCGGTCAGTATGTCATAGCGACCCTGAAGGGAGCGGGGCTTGCCGCTGTCAAACCAGATGGCCCCGGGCAGCCGGCGCAGGGCGGCAAACAGGGGCTCGGCATCGGCGTGATAGGGAAAGTCCCGGATATCAACAGTATTCATATGGTCGCGAAGCGTAGAATTTCGAGGTGGTAATGGCAATGGCGTAATCGCTTATAATGGCCGCAATCCACTGGACCCGGAAGCCAATATCCACCAACCAGCGAATCAGCCGCGCATGACCTTTATACCGCTTGAAAAAACACAACGCCTGCAGGAGGGATACCGACGGACTTTTCGGGTTCGGGGTATCGAACTGCTGCTGATTCACAGTGAGGGCCAGACCTACCTGTTCAATACCACCTGCCCCCATGCAGGTTCCTCTCTGGCAAAGGGCAATATCCACAGTCGCTGTATCCGCTGTCCCAAGCACGGCATCAGTTTTTCCCTGGAAACCGGCTATGCCACGGGCAATGCGGCGCGACAGGATATCGATCCTCTGACCCGGTATCGGCTGTCCTGGCAGGATGGCGATATCGGCGTCTATGCGGACCACCTCGAATCCTGGCTGGCAGATTAATCGCCGAAAAGACGGAGCCTCCGGACCCTCTTTCCCGCCGCAACAAACAGGAGTAGCCATGCGATTTTCCACACCCGATCTCTGCGATGCTCATCCCGACAAGGTCAGGGTGCTGCAACCCATGTTCAACAGTTACGGTGGGCGTAAAATCTTCGGTGGCAGGATTGTCACCGTCAAATGTTTCGAGGATAACTCGCTGGTCAAGGACAACGTCGGTCGACCCGGACAGGGGTGCGTACTGGTGGTTGACGGCGGCGGTTCCCTGCGACGGGCACTGCTCGGCGATATGCTGGCGGAATCGGCGGTGAAAAACGGCTGGGCCGGTCTGCTGATTTATGGTTGCATTCGCGATGTCGATATCATCGGGCAACTGGATCTCGGGGTACAGGCTCTGGCAACCATCCCGGTGAAAACCGAAAAGCGGGGCATCGGTGATTACCTGGTGCCGGTCACTTTTGGCGGCGTCACCTTCAATCCCGGTGAGTATGTCTACGCCGATAACAACGGCGTCATCGTGTCGTCGGAGGCACTGGAACTGCCCACATAGTCGCCTTGAGGACAGCTTCCCCCGGGTCACTATTCAGCAGATGACCTGACCTTCAGCAAAGGCCCTGCGGGGCCTTTTGTTTTTAAAGCGAATTGCTTTTGGGGCCGGTTACCATTGGAGCAAATGACTGTTGGCACAGGATCCGGATCTGCACCGGCCATGATTTTTAGCAGTAACCGTCAGCCAAAAAAAAGGCCACCGGGTGGTGGCCAAATAACGCGATGCAAAGGTAAGACAGGAGGGAAACGCGGAACTGGCAACACTGCTGCAGTTGCCAGTTCCTGAAGATTTAACTGGCCTTGCTGAACTGTTCCTCTTCAGTAGACCCCGTCAGGGCTGTGACCGAGGATTGACCGCCCTGGATGACAGTGGTCATGTCGTCGAAGTAGCCGGTACCCACTTCCTGCTGGTGGGCGACAAAGGTATAACCGCGCTCAGCTGCTGCAAATTCCGGCTCCTGAACCATTTCGACGTAGTGTTTCATGCCTTCACCCCGGGCGTAGTTATAGGCCAGATCGAACATGTGGTACCACATGTTGTGAATGCCGGCCAGGGTGATGAACTGGTACTTGTAACCCATGGCGCTCAGTTCGTCCTGGAATTTGGCGATGGTGGCGTCATCCAGGTTTTTCCGCCAGTTGAATGAAGGCGAACAGTTGTAGGCGAGCAACTGGTTCGGAAATTCCTTGCGAATGGATTCGGCAAATTTTTTGGCCTCGTCCAGGTTGGGGGTGGCGGTTTCACACCAGAGCAGGTCGGCGTAGGGAGCATAGGCCAGGCCCCTGGCAATGGCCTGGTCAATACCGGCACGTGTGCGGTAGAAACCTTCCGGTGATCGCTCGCCGATAACAAAGGGCCGATCGTATTCGTCGCTATCGGACGTCAGCAGGTCAGCGGCATTGGCGTCGGTGCGGGCCAGGACAATGGTCGGCGTGTCGGCGACGTCGGCGGCAAGCCGGGCGGCAATCAGCTTTTGCACGGCTTCCTGCGTTGGCACCAATACCTTGCCACCCATGTGGCCACACTTCTTGACGGATGCAAGCTGGTCCTCGAAATGAACCCCGGCGGCGCCGGCTTCAATCATGGATTTCATCAGTTCGTAGGCGTTGAGCACGCCGCCAAACCCGGCCTCGGCATCGGCAACGATCGGAGCGAAATAGTCGATGAAATTTTCATCGCCGGGCGCGACGCCGTTCTTCCACTGGATCTGGTCGGCACGCTGAAAGGCATTATTTATCCGCTGGACCACAGTCGGTACGGAGTTGACCGGGTACAGGGACTGGTCGGGATACATGGTGCAGCCGGCGTTGTTGTCGGCCGCCACCTGCCAGCCGGAAAGATAGATAGCCTCGATACCAGCCTTCACCTGTTGCACCGCCTGGCCGCCGGTCAGGGAACCCAATGAGTTGACGTAACCTTTTTTGGCCTCACCGTTTATCAGGTTCCAGAGCTTTTCCGCGCCACGCCGGGCCAGGGTATTTTCCTTTTTTATCGAGCCCCGCAGTCTGACAACATCTTCAGCCGTGTAGGTTCGAGTGACGTCCTGCCACCGGGGATTCTCCTGCCAGTCTTTTTTGATCCGATTGATTTCGGCCTGACGATCATAGCTTCCGGGTGCTTGGTTGGGTGTGGTCATTGATATCTCCTGATGGTGGCTGTCTAGATGTCGACAAATCCTAAAAGTCATGACATGATTTGAAAAATTTATAGTTATTATCTTCGGTATTCTTGCCATGAATATATCAAGGGTCGACCTCAACCTGCTTGTTTATCTCGATGTCCTGCTGCGGGAGTGCAATGTCACCCGCGCAGCGGAGCAACTGGGTTTGAGCCAGCCGGCCATGAGCAACGGCCTGCGCCGGCTGCGGGAACTTTTCGGCGACCCGTTGCTGGTGCGCATCAGCGACGGGATGGCGCCGACGGAAAGAGCCCAGGAGTTGCAGCCGCTGGTGCGTGAAGCCCTGGCGTGCATGGAAAAGGCAGTGCAGGCCCGGGATCAATTTAACACCGCCAAGGCCAAGCGGGTTTTCAGGATCATGGTCAGTGACTATACCGAATCCACTCTGATTCCGGGTTTGCTGGAGCGGTTGCTGACCGATGCACCCGGTGTGGTACTGGATATCATGACCCCCAGCGACATGGCTTTCGCCGATGTCGAACGGGGACGGGCCGATCTGGTGATCAACCGTTTTGACAACATGCCCCAGTCTTTTCACCAGGTGACCCTGTGGCGAGAGAGCTATTCCTGCCTGATGCGGGTCGACAATCCCCTGACAAAAAATTTCTCACTGGATGGCTATCTCAGTGCCCAGCATATCTGGGTCAGCAAAACCGGTATGGGGGTGGGCACCGGTATCAACCCCGGTGATGTGCAAAGACTGGGCTGGGTCGACCTCGCCCTCAGCCGTCTGGGTCACAAACGGAAGATCAAGGTTTTTACCCGCCATTACCAGGCGGCCATGCTGCTGGCGCGAAACAATAACCTGATCGTTACTGTTCCCAGCAAGGCGGCACAGCTTCACGCCCATGATCCGCACATGGTAGCACTGGACCCGCCATTCCCGATTCCACCGTTTGAATTGAAAATGGCCTGGACGCCGCTGCTGCATCACGATTCCGGACATCAGTGGCTGCGTCGGCTGATCCTTGAAGTGGCGCAACAGATTGACAGTGAAAACGCAGACCTGCAGGCAGCCATCTGAAGAATTTCTGAGCCTGGCGTCGGCGCATCTTCGGCACTGGCAAGCGGTTTCCGGTAATCAATTGCCGTTGTCACCAGGCACGAATTGCCAGTGTAGAAAATTCCGACCATTCATCAAGGTTATGCTGATTATTTAAACGATAAATTAGATAAATTGTTATTTTCTGGCCTAGAATCAATGTCCTTTCAGAGGTCTGGCTGACCGGTGCCTCAGGTCCGGGAATCAGCGTTTCGAACCTATCCAGAATGTCTGCAAATCGAGGATGATAATGGCCAAATACATAAACAAGGGCAGTCTCAAGGTTGATGAAATTCTCTACCGGTTCATTAATGAGGAAGCGATACCGGGCACGGGCATCGACCGGGAACACTTCTGGCGTCAGTTTGGAAATATTCTGCAGGAACTGGCTCCGGAAAATCGCCGGCTGCTGAGCATCAGGGATGATTTACAGGCCAGGATCGACCAGTGGCATCGCGACCGCAGAGACCAGCCCTGGTCCCTGACCGAGTACCGGGATTTTCTTCGAAGTATCGGTTACCTTGTGGCTGACAGCGGCCGCCAATCGATAACCACCAGCAATGTCGACCCGGAAGTTGCAGATCAGGCCGGGCCGCAATTGGTGGTGCCGGTCATGAATGCACGATTTGCCCTCAATGCCGCCAATGCCCGCTGGGGCAGTCTCTACGATGCGCTGTATGGCACCGATGTCATTGCCGAAGATAACGGGGCAGAAAAAGGCAAGAGCTACAATCCGGTTCGGGGCGACAAAGTGGTCGAATACGGCCGCCGGTTCCTGGATCAGGCGGCGCCCCTGGCCAGAGGCTCCCACGCTGACATAACTGTCTACAGGGTTGAAAATGGACAACTGGCGATCAGACTCAGGGACGGTTCGACAACGGGTCTCCGCGAGCCTGAAAAATTCTGTGGCTACCAGGGACCCGCGGAGAAGCCGTCGGCTGTGCTGTTGAAAAACCATGGGATCCATATCGATATCAGAATTGATTTCAATTCGGCTGTGGGCAAAAGAGATGCAGCCGGTGTTGCCGACATTCAGCTGGAAGCCGCCCTGACCACGATCATGGACTGCGAGGATTCAGTGGCTGCCGTCGATGCCGAGGACAAGGTGATCATCTATCGCAACTGGCTCGGGCTGATGCAGGGCAACCTCAGCGAAAAGGTGACCAAAGGTGACCGCAGCTTTGTCCGCGAACTCAATCCTGACCGGTACTACCAGCAAGGCGATGGTTCAGAGCTGGCGTTGCCCGGACGCAGTCTGCTCTTTGTGCGCAATGTCGGTCACCTGATGACCAACCCGGCGATTCTCGACAGCGAAAGCCGTGAAGTGCCCGAAGGCATCATGGATGCGATGATCACCAGCCTGATAGCCATTCACGATCTGCGTGGCAACAGTGACTTTCGAAACTCCCGGAAGGGCAGTATCTATATCGTCAAACCAAAGATGCATGGCCCCGAAGAGGCGGCATTTACCAACACCCTGTTTGACCGTGTCGAGCAGGCTCTGGGTCTAGAGCCGAACACGCTCAAGGTCGGGATCATGGACGAGGAGCGTCGTACCACGGTCAATCTCGGCGAATGCATCCGGGCTGCGCGTGCCAGGGTGGTCTTTATCAACACCGGCTTTCTGGATCGCACCGGCGACGAGATTCACACCAGCATGGAGGCGGGTGCCTTCGCTCCCAAGGCAAAACTGAAGACCATGCCCTGGATTACCGCGTACGAGGCTCGGAACGTCGATGTCGGTCTGGCCTGTGGGCTTAAGGGAAAGGCCCAGATCGGCAAGGGCATGTGGCCGATTCCGGACCAGATGGCGGCGATGATGGCCGCCAAGATCGGTCATCCCGAAGCAGGTGCCAATACCGCCTGGGTGCCGTCACCGACGGCGGCCGTGCTCCACGCCCTGCATTACCACCAGGTCGATGTCGCCGCGGTTCAGGAGCAACTGGCGACTCGGCAAATGGCCAGTCTCGACGATATCCTGTCCATACCCCTGCTCGGTGACCAGCCCCTCAGCCCCGAAACCATTCAGCGAGAGCTGGACAACAATGCCCAGGGTATTCTCGGCTATGTGGTGCGCTGGGTCGACCAGGGCATCGGCTGTTCCAAGGTCCCGGATATCAATGATGTCGGCCTGATGGAAGACCGGGCGACCCTGAGGATCTCCAGTCAGCATATCTGCAATTGGCTGCACCACGGCATCTGCAGCCGGGAGCAGGTCATGGAAACCCTGCGGCGCATGGCCCAGGTGGTGGACCGGCAAAACACCGGCGATCCCGACTATTTGCCCATGGCGCCTGATTTCGACGACAGTCTGGCATTTCAGGCGGCCTGCGATCTTGTATTCAAGGGCAAGGACCAACCCAACGGTTACACCGAGCCTTTGCTCCATGCCTATCGTCGGCAGGTAAAGGCCCGACAACAGTCGCAGCAGAAGACAGAGGCCGGCGTCGCGGCCGGATAGCCGGTTATTAGGTCAGACGGTGGGACGCCCGGTTCGGCGACTGGAGAACCGGGTTTCCGGGCCGCACCCCATTGATCAGAACCTCACAGATACAGCCGTTTGACCTCCGGGTCCGGGATGCTGTTTTCCCATAGCGCATCGAATTCCAGACCCAGTTCCTTGCCCTCGATCGGCGCATGGAGAATGGCATAACCCACGTACCGGTCCTCCTCCTGTTTGTACAGCAGTCCGGTCTGATCGATCAACATGAAATCCGTGTGCAGGGCGTGGCTCTCCGGGTTGAGCTTGCGCAACTGAATGCTGCTGGACAGTCGGTGATACAAGTGCACCAGGCGGTGGGTGTTCTGGCTGAGCCACAAGGGGTCCCGGACCAGAAGTAGGATGCTCGCCTGAGGGTGGCTGGTGGCAAGGGCATACATGGCTTCGGAAAAGGCCGCACTGCCGTAAATGGTCGGGTCCAGGTGGTGACTGAAGATACGGATCTTTCGATGACTTCGGCGAACCAGTTTCAGGGCCGTTTGCGCAAATGCCTCGGAACCATCCAGGGATATTCTCTGCCGCTCTTCCTCGGAGATATCCGGCAGCGGCGGTGAATATTGCCGGTGTGAGAAACGAAGCAGGTCCATATCCATTTCCCGATGGGGAATGCCGGCTTCCATAAACTCCTCGCCACGAGGTTCAAAGCCATTGTTGCGGTAGAACGGAATCGCCTGGGTCTGGGCGCTAAGTCGCAGGCGGCGCAGGCTATTGGCCAGGCCAAACTGAATGATGGCTCGCAGCAGCGACGAGCCGACGCCCTTGTTCCTGAAAGGTTCCAGAATCGCCATTCGGCCCACCTTCTCACCTACAAGGCGAGCCGTGCCCATGGCCTTGCCGGCCTGGCCCCAGGCAATCCAGTGAATGGCCTGCTCATCCTGGCCGTCAAATTCCTCGCCGGGGGGCACTCCCTGTTCCTCGATGAAAACCGCTTTGCGAATCTCCTTCAGCATTGTTCCGGAAGACTGCCAGCTGGCCTGCTCCACCTCTATGGGAAAAAAATCGATTGAATCCGCCATCTTTCGGCTCAGCCCTCGGCATTGGCAAAAGGTCGTTATAACATGGAGTCGTTATGGTTTACAGGTGCCCCCTATGAGGTTCGTATTATCTCTTGTTTTTCTTGTCCCCGTTATCTTCAGGGTTGTGCTCTGTGTCGCCGATGAAGATCCGATTATCCGCCATGGCGATATCTTCCACCCGACGCTGGGGCGGGGCGGCATGGTGGTGTCACAGGATGCCATTGCCAGCGGTGTCGGCGCCGACATTCTGTCGCGGGGTGGTAATGCCGTTGACGCCGCCGTTGCTACCGGCTTTGCCCTGGCGGTGACCCTGCCGCAGGCGGGCAACCTCGGTGGTGGCGGTTTCATGATGCTCTACCTGGCAGAAGATGACCGGACCCTCGCCATTGATTATCGTGAGATGGCACCAGCCCTGGCCCACAGAGACCTGTTCCTGGATTCGGCAGGCAATGTCGACAGGGAAAAATCCCGGTTTGGTCTGCTGGCGACCGGTGTGCCCGGCACTGTCGCCGGGCTGGTTCATGTCCAGGAAAAATATGGCAGTTTACCTTTGAAGGAGGTGATGCAACCGGCTATAAGGCTGGCGGAAAAGGGCATTCCGGTATCCTATGCCCTTGCCTTTTCCCTGACGCGGGCCAGTGGTCGACTCCGGCAATATCCGGCATCACAGGCCTATTTTTTTCGCGGGGATGGATCGAGCCTCCAGGCCGGGGATATCTGGCGGCAAAAAGACCTGGCAAAAACATTGCGGCGAATTGCCGACAAGGGTGCCGCCGGATTTTACCAGGGTAAGACCGCTGATTTGATCGTGGCGGCAATGGCAGCCGGCGGCGGGCTGATCAGTCATCAGGATCTGGAAAATTATCGGGCTGTCGAGAGGCAACCGGTGCGAGGCACCTATCGTGGCTATGACATCCTGTCAATGCCGCCGCCGTCTTCCGGGGGTGTTCATCTGGTACAGATGCTCAATATTCTGGAGGGCTGGCAACTGGCGCCACTGGAGCACAACAGTGCTGCCTATCTTCACCGGCTGGCGGAAACAATGCGGCGGGCCTATGCCGATCGCAGTCAGTACCTGGGAGATCCCGATTTTTATCCTGTGCCCCTGGCGCGACTGACTGACAAGGGTTATGCCGGCAGTCTGCGTCAGGCCATCGATCTGGACAGGGCTTCGAATTCCGAGGATATCAGGCCGGGTGTGCAACTGGAGGAGGAGAGCCCGCAGACCACTCACTTTGCGGTCTGGGATGACGCCGGCAATGTGGTCAGTAATACCTACACCCTCAATTTTTCCTATGGTAACGGCCAGGCCGTGGCCGGTGCCGGCTTTTTGCTCAATAACGAGATGGATGATTTCTCCGCCAAGCCCGGTGTGCCCAATGCCTACGGCCTGGTGGGTGATGAGGCCAACGCTATCGCAGCCGGCAAACGCCCGCTGTCGTCAATGACACCGGCCATTGTGTTTCGGGACGGCCGGCCGGTGTTGGTGACCGGCAGTTCCGGCGGCAGCCGAATCATCACCGCTGTGCTCCAGGTGATCCTCAATTATGTGGATTTTGGTATGAATGCCGCCGAGGCGACTGCCGCGCCTCGAGTCCATCACCAGTGGCTGCCGGATGTGCTCTTCCTGGAAAAAGGGGTCAGCAGGGATACCCGGGACATACTTGACGCCATGGGGCACCAACTGGATACCAGAGCCGGGGCCATCAGCCGCACCCAGACCATTACCCGGGACGATGGGCTGTTTCAGGGTGTAACCGATTACCGCTGGCCGGGGGGCGCCGCTGTTAGCCCCCGGTAGGCATTGGCCGCTGACCTGACCTTTTTGCAGCGGTCAATTAGCAGCGACTGTGTTTCATAAAGGCGTCAACTGATACGGTTCCCCTGTCCGGAAAACAGCATTGATGATAGTCAATGATTTCCCCATGGCAGCTGCGTGGTATGAAAAAGTCAGGAAAGCTTTTTCAACACCCTCCTGGATACTGGTCAGCCGCAGCCGAGCGAACAAAAATTGACAGGCCGGCGAGGATCTATAACTTGTCCTCCTCGCCGTTGACATACCGGCGTTTATCGCCCCCGGGCCTGAGCCTCAGCGAGGCTCGTCGGGCCAGACTGTCGTCCAGTGCCAGGTCCGGATTTTTCGGCCGGGTCATGTATCGGGCAAACCAGTCGCCGAGCAAAGCCTCGTCGTCCAGAAGTTCCGCCAGCAGGGCCCGGACCTGGCCGATGAACCCTGAATCGATTTCGGCGCCGGCCATGGCTGGTGTCAGGGGCGGATCCCGGTAGACAGCAGCAGCCCGGGCGGCATAGCGGTCGTCGGCCAGCAGTTCGGTGGCCAAATCGTCAAGCATCTCGCCGGCCGTCGGCGCGCGAAAGCCCACTGAGTAGGTCATGCAGTCATTCAGGGCGATGCCGTGATGGCTGATCCCCGGCGGCAGGTAGAGCATGTCGCCGGGATTCAGTGTCCAGGTATCCCGGGCGCTAAACCGGGAGAGTATGCGCAGCGAGGTGTCGGCCAGGGTAGGGGTCTCGACAGTGCACGGGGCGCCGATTTGCCATTGCCGTTGCCCCAGTCCCTGGATCAGAAAAACATCGTAGGCATCGAAGTGGGGGCCGACACTGCCGCCTGTCGGGGCGTAGCTGACCATGATGTCATCCAGCCGCCAGGGCGGCAGAAAATCAAACAGGCCGAGCAGTTGCCTGACGTCCGGTATCCAGAGATCAACGCCCTGTACCAGCAGGGTCCAGTGGTCATCAGGCAAGTCGGCAAAGAATTGCTCGGTGAAGGGACCACGATGCAGCTCCCATGGACCGGACTGTCCCTGTTCGACAATGACCCGGGATTCGATCTCATCCTCCAGGGCCAGTCCGGCCAGTTCATCCGGGGCCAGGGGCGAGAGGAAATCCGGCAATGCGTTGCGGATCAACAGCGGTCGTTGCTGCCAGTAATCAGAGAGGAAGGTGCCCGGGTCCATGCCCAGCAGGGAATCAGCCGTCATTTTTGCCGTCATTGACTGGACTCGCCGGAATCAGATATCTCTGGCCTGCTGCTCCGCATTGCCGGTGTAGGCGGCGGGGGTCAGGGCTTTGAGATAAGCCCTGGCGGAGTCCGGAATCTCAAGACTGTCAATAAACTTCTCAAGGGTTTTTCTGGTGATGCCCTGGCCCCGGGTCAGTGCCTTCAGCTTCTCGTAGGGCCGGTCGATATGGTAGCGACGCATGATCGTCTGGATAGGCTCGGCCAATACTTCCCAGGCGTGATCCAGGTCTTCAGCGAGTCGGTGGCGATTAATTTCCAGCTTGCCCAGCCCCTTCAGCGTCGATTCACAGGCGATAAGGCTGTAGCCAAAACCGACCCCCATGTTGCGCAATACCGTTGAGTCGGTCAGGTCCCGTTGCCAGCGGGATATCGGCAGTTTTCGCGCCAGATGGTCAAACAGGGCATTGGCGATGCCGAGGTTGCCCTCTGAATTTTCGAAGTCGATGGGATTGACCTTGTGGGGCATGGTGGATGAACCTACCTCGCCCGAGACAGTTTTTTGCCTGAAATAGCCCAGGGAGATATAGCCCCAGATATCGCGGTTGAAATCGATCAGGATAGTATTCAAGCGGGCGATGGCATTGAACAGTTCGGCAATGTAATCGTGGGGTTCGATCTGGGTAGTGTAAGGATTCCAGGTGAGTCCCAGGCTTTCGACAAATTCCTGCGCATTTGCCTGCCAGTCGATATCCGGGAATGCGGCGAGGTGGGCGTTGTAGTTGCCGACAGCGCCATTGATCTTGCCCAGCAGTTCTACCGACCGAATCTGATTGATCTGACGACTGAGTCGATGGGCGACATTGGCCAGTTCCTTGCCGACGGTGGTCGGTGAAGCGGTCTGGCCGTGGGTTCGGGACAACATGGGCACATCGGCGAAACGATGGGCCAGATCCGCAATGACGGCCCTGATTTTCTCGGCCAGTGGCAACAACTGCCGGTCCCGGCCATCCCGCAGCATCAGGGCGTGAGCCAGGTTGTTGATGTCCTCCGAGGTGCAGGCGAAATGGACAAATTCGCTCACAGACCGGAGTTCTGCATTACCGGCAAAGCGTTCCTTGATGAAATATTCAACCGCCTTGACATCGTGGTTGGTGGTGCGTTCTATGGCCTTGATCCGGTCGGCGTCGTCGACATCAAAGTCGGCCAGGAGTTGCTCCATGAAGGTATTGGCTTCATCGCTGAAGGCTGAAACCTCGGCAATTCCCGGGTGCCCGGCCAGGCGTTGAAGCCAGCGGATTTCAACCAGGACTCGAGCCCTGAGCAGGCCAAATTCACTGAAAATGGCGCGGAGGGGCGCTGTCCTGTTGCCGTAGCGGCCATCGATGGGAGAGACCGCGGTCAACGCCGTCAATGCCTTGTGGGATTGCTCCGAAGGTAAATCATTCATTTGGGGTTTTCCATGGAGGAAGACTCGATGCTGTCGGCACCTGATAACTGTTGGCACCTGATCGCTATTGGCACCTGAAAATGGAACCTGCAATTACAGGTGGTTATTGTCTTTCAAGGCCGGGCATTCTACTCCATTGCCACGTCATTTCGAAAATTTACCTGTGCCTACAGGCTGGATCGTAACTGCTTCAGATGCTCCACTATCTGCCGGCGCCGAAGCGCCAGGTGTAAACGATTGCCACCCACCTGCTGCCAGAGAATGGCGGCGCGAATTCCCGCCAGCAGCAGGCAGCGAATGCGATTGGCAATATGGGGTTGCTGAAGGTGCTGGGCCATGCCGTTGACCTGGATGCGGTGGCTGAAGGTGCTGATGGTGTTCTTGTACAGGTCAGCCAGGTTGGCCAGGACATTGTCATGGGTTTCTGAAAACAGGCTCGCCTGTTTGACTGCCTGGTCGATACCTGTGTCCAGTTGCTTCATGATTCGGGTGCTTTTTACCAGTTTGCGCTGCAGGTGCAGGATGCTCAGAAAGTAGCGCAATCGGTCGGAACGTCTTAGTGCTCCCGGGTTGCTGAACATCTGGTACATGGCTTCAATGCCATCCGCGAGATTGGCGACCGAACCAAAAACCGCTTCGGTGGAAGCGGGATTTTGCTCAAACAGGCTGTGAATGCTGGTGGCAAACGGCTGCTGAGGCACGGTACCGTTGCGGGCCAGGTCATCGACGAGTTTGCAGACCTGAAAAATTGCCGCCAGGGCAATGACCTGGTCACGGGTGGGCATGCTAACAATTTTCATTTCAGTCGCAGGAGCTCCCTTCAATGACGCCACCGCCAAGGCAGATGTCGCTGGTGTAAAATACCACGGATTGTCCGGGAGTCACCGCTCTCTGGGGATCACTGAAAACCACTTCATTTCCCGACTCCAGTTGATACACGACACAGGCCTGGTCCGGTTGCCGGTAGCGGATTTTGCCATGGCAGGCGAAAGGATATTCGGCCGGTGGCCCATTGATCCAGTGGATCTCCGCCGTCCGTAACCGCCTGGAGTAGAGCAGTGGATGGTCGCCCTGAACCACGATCAGAACGTTGCGTTCCAGGTCCTTGCCGGCGACATACCAGGGCTCATCGCCGGCCCCCCTGACCCCACCGATACCCAGCCCCTGACGCTGGCCCAGGGTGTGGAACATCAGGCCGTTGTGCTGCCCCATGCACCTGCCCTCGGGCGTTTCCATGTCGCCGGGTCGGGCCGGCAGGTACTGCTGCAGAAAATCCCTGAATCGCCTTTCACCGATAAAACAGATCCCCGTGCTGTCCTTTTTGTTGTAGGTGTCGAGGCCATGTTGCTCCGCCAGCCTTCGCACCTGGGGCTTTTCCAATTCTCCCAACGGGAAAAGAGTCCGGCTCAGAGCCTGGCCTGGGACCGCGTGGAGGAAATAACTCTGGTCCTTGTTGGCGTCGATGCCCTTCAACAGCAGCGTCTGATCACTCATGTTCAGACGGCGAACATAGTGGCCCGTGGCGATAAGGCTGGCGCCGAGCACTTCCGCATAGTCGACGAAAACCTTGAACTTGATTTCACGGTTGCAGAGGATATCGGGGTTCGGGGTGCGGCCGGCAGCGTATTCCCGAAGGAAATAGTCAAAGACATTGTCCCAGTATTCGGCGGCAAAATTGGCGCTGTGCAGTGGGATACCCAGCTTGTCACATACCCGAGAGGCATCCTCCAGATCACGCCGGGCCGTGCAGTACTCGGTGCCGTCGTCTTCGTCCCAGTTCTTCATGAACAGGCCTTCCACCTCATAGCCCTGCTGTTGTAACAGCAGGGCGCTGACAGAGGAGTCGACGCCGCCGGACATGCCGACAATGACCCGGGCTTTTTCACTCATGAGCTTGATCGTACACGACAAATATCAGGGCTATTTCACCAGTTCCAGAGGGTAAATGGCGCCGGAGAGGTAATCCTCGATAACAGCCAGGACCAGCGGGCTGCGCAGTTTGCCCTTCAGACCCACCATATCCTCGAGTGTCAGCCACTCGGCAGCAATAATTTCGCTATCGATTGGTCCCTGTTCAAGTTGGGTAACTGCCTCGGCGACAAAGCTTGCCCGGTAGTAGGTGATTCCGTTGACCGACGAAGTATAGGTGCGAATGCCGAGAAAACCGGTCAGATTGACCTGCCAGCCGGTCTCCTCAAGACATTCCCGCAGTGCCGCATCCCTCAGATTTTCTCCCGGCTCCACGTGTCCGGCGGGCTGGTTGATCACCTCGATACCATTGTCGGTTTCCCGCACCATCAAGAACCGGCTGTCTCGGAAAATGACAGTGGCGACGGTGAGGTGAATGCTGTCAGACATGAATATCTACTCTTCGGGTCTTCGCCGGACCCTGTTTCGGGCTGCGGTCCCGGGCCTGCGGGGCTGGGAATTCTGACCGGGAGAGTGCACTTTGACAACCCTGGATTCACCGGGCTGCAAATCGCCGAGACTCCAGTCGCCGATTTGTATCCTGATCAAGCGCAGGGTGGGAATGCCCACCGCCGCCGTCATGCGACGAACCTGGCGGTTGCGGCCTTCGCTGATAATCAATTCCAGCCAGCTGGTGGGCACGGATTTGCGGAAGCGTATCGGCGGTGATCGATTCCAGACCGTCGGTGGCGCTATAGCCCGTGCCCGTGCCGGCAACGTGGCGCCATCGTTGAGCAGAACCCCTGCTTCCAGCATGGCGAGCTGGCTGGCGGTAAGCAGACCCTCGACCTGGACCCAGTAGGTCTTGGCTAGCTTGAACTTCGGCTGTGTGATTCGTGCCTGCAGGCCGCCATTATCCGTCAGTAACAGCAACCCCTCGGAGTCATGATCCAGGCGGCCCGCGGGGTAGACACCCTTTTCGCTTATCAGGGTGGCGAGGCCGGGATGGCCGTCCACCGGCGTGAATTGACTGACGACGCCGTAGGGTTTGTTCAGTAATACGAGTTTTGCCATGACCGCCATGATAGCGTGATCGGCCTGGTAAAAAACTACAAGAAACAGGCCTTTTATGCTAGGATTCCAGCGCATTTCCCACGCCAACTGACACCAGTTGCGCCCATTGTTTTCACGACTACTTGGAGATTATCGATGGAGTTTCAGCACATCCAGGTGCCTTCCGATGGCAAAAAAATCACTCTGAATGCAGATTTTTCCCTGAATGTTCCCGATAAGCCCATTATTCCCTTTATTGAAGGTGACGGGATCGGTGTCGACATTACTCCGGTAATGATCAAGGTGACCGATGCCGCAGTCAACAAGGCCTACGGTGGCGTCAAGTCCATTGCATGGATGGAAATCTATTGTGGCGAGAAAGCCGCTGACCTTTACGAGGGTGACTGGTTTCCTGCGGAAACTCTCGAAGCCATAAAGGATTTCGTGGTTTCGATCAAGGGGCCGCTGACCACGCCGGTGGGTGGTGGCTTTCGCTCCCTGAACGTCGCCATTCGCCAGGAACTCGACCTCTACGTTTGCCTGCGCCCGGTGCGCTGGTTCAACGGTGTCCCGTCCCCTGTCAAGGAACCTGGCAAGGTAGACATGGTTATCTTCAGAGAAAATTCAGAGGACATATACGCCGGTATCGAATGGAAGGCCGGTACCCCCGAGGCCGACAAGGTGATCAGGTTCCTGCGGGAGGAAATGGGTGTCACCAAGATCCGCTTTCCTGAAAACTGCGGTATCGGCGTCAAGCCGGTATCCAAAGCCGGTACCCAGCGGCTGGTGAAAAAGGCCATTCAGTACGCCATCGATCAGGACAAGCCCTCGGTCACCCTGGTTCACAAGGGCAATATCATGAAATTCACGGAAGGTGGTTTCAGGGATTGGGGCTACGAAGTGGCTGCGCAACAATTCGGCGCCACCCTCCTGAACGGCGGGCCCTGGATGACCATGAAAAATCCCGGCAATGGCAAGGAGATTGTAATCAAGGATGTCATTGCCGACGCCTTCCTGCAGCAAATACTCTTGCGCCCGGCGGAATACGGTGTCATTGCAACCCTGAATCTGAATGGCGACTATATCTCGGATGCCCTGGCCGCGGAGGTGGGCGGTATCGGTATCGCACCGGGAGCCAATATGTCCGATGAGGTGGCCTGTTTTGAGGCTACCCATGGTACTGCGCCAAAATATGCCGGCCAGGACAAGGTCAATCCCGGTTCCCTCGTTCTTTCCGCCGAGATGATGTTGCGCCATCTGGGCTGGCACGAGGCGGCTGACCTGGTAATCAAGGGAGTGGAAGGCGCAATTTCCAGGGGTACGGTTACTTATGACTTCGAACGGCTAATGGAAGGAGCAACCCTGCTTTCCTGTTCGGAGTTTGGCGACGCCATCATTGCCGGCATGTGATGGATCTACATTGGTCATCCGACACTTCCCTGTGACCGGATCAACTGATTGTGTCCTGGCCGCCGTTTTATTGCGTAGATTTCAAGGCAGTATTAACGGCCCGGAGATAAGGACACGAGCGCATTGACAGACTGTTTTATTGCAAAAATCTTAAGGCAGTTTGCAGTAACCGGGAGGATCCGGCTAAAAGATCATCTCCCGGCTCGCCATTGATCAGGATTTATCCCTGACCGGTCGGCTTGATAACTTCCCCCGATGCATATCCTGGTTTTGGCATGCCAGTGTCCTGGACAGCTTTGCCGAGCGGGGTGATGTTGGTGGCATGCAGGCCCTTTTCCCCTTCCACCAGGTCATAAGTGACTTCCTGACCGGCTTTCAGGGTCTTGTAGCCTTCCATGCTGATTGCGGAATAGTGTGCGAAAATATCGGAACTGGCGTCGTCCGGGAGGATAAAGCCATAGCCCTTTGCGTTGTTAAACCATTTCACAGTTCCTTTGGGCATAAGACATCTCCTGCCTTGGAAGGTTATAAGCGTAGTTTCAGTCAGCAGAAAAATTCTCTTCGAATTGCGACGGCTGAGGATTGATACTGGTCAAGGCAACGCTACTATTATAGGACATCAGCTTCCAAGTCAAGGGTAAAATCGTTCCGAAATCATCTTGTTAAACGGGAATGATGGGACTTCGGTAAAGGTCTTATGCAATTGGTAAAGGAAACCGGTCATTTTGGGTCACGAGTGACAATGAATCAGGCTACATTAGTAAATATCTACCTCGGAACCCGAAAAGGCGATGAGGACGGGCAACCGGTACACGGGGTGGTGGTCGAAGAAGTCAGACCATCCCTGAAACGGCCGCCGATGTACAAAGTGGTTATGTTTAATGACGACTATACTCCTATGGAGTTTGTTGTTGAGATACTTGAAAGTTTTTTCGCGATGGATCGGGAATTGGCAGTTCGTGTTATGCTGAAGGTACACACTGAAGGCAAGGCCGTCTGCGGGGTTTTTACCCGGGATGTGGCTGAAACCAAGGTGGTTCAGGTTAACCGGTATTCGCGGGATAATGAACATCCGCTGATCTGTGAAATCGAACCCGCTGACGCGGGGGATGATCAGGAGGAATAGGGTAATGCTGAGTCGAGATCTGGAGATCACTCTCAATCTGGCTTTCAAGGGAGCCAATACAAAACGCCATGAATTCATGACGGTCGAGCATTTGTTGCTCGCACTCATGGACAACGAGTCCGCCATTCGTGTGTTAAAGGCCTGTGCCGTGGATTTCGAGACACTTAGACGGGATCTGACTGAATTCATCGACGCCACTACACCGGTCATTCCTCCCGAACAGGTTGACCGGGAAACCCAGCCGTCACTGGGGTTTCAGCGCGTACTCCAAAGGGCGGTGTTTCACGTCCAGTCTTCCGGCAAAAAGGAGGTTCAGGGAGCCAATGTCCTGGTGGCTATTTTCAGCGAGCAGGAAAGTCAGGCAGTCTATTTCCTGAGATTACAAAACGTCGCTCGAATCGATGTGGTCAACTATATCTCCCACGGTATTTCCAAGTTCGTTGACCAGTCACAACAGAGTGGTGCCAGCGATGCCCCCCAGACCCATGACGAAACAGCGGAGCCCGAATCGGCCCAGAAAGGGCTTCTGGAACAGTTCGCCAGCAATCTCAATATCCAGGCGGCCCAGGGCCTGATTGATCCCCTGGTTGGCCGTCAGGTGGAACTGGAACGCGTCTGCCAGGTTCTGGTAAGAAGACGCAAAAACAACCCGCTTCTAGTAGGTGAATCCGGTGTTGGCAAAACCGCCATTGCCGAAGGGTTGGCCCGCAAGATCTTTGAGGATGATGTTCCGGAACCCCTGAAGGAAGGCGTCGTCTTCGCACTGGATCTCGGTGCGCTGCTGGCAGGTACCAAGTACCGCGGCGACTTTGAGAAACGATTCAAGGGACTGCTCGCCGAACTGGAAGGCTACCCGGAAGCCATTCTATTTATCGACGAGATCCACACTATCATCGGAGCCGGGGCTGCTTCAGGCGGGGTCATGGATGCCTCCAATCTGTTGAAGCCGCTTTTGACCTCCGGACGTATCCGTTGCATCGGTTCAACCACCTACCAGGAGTTCAGGGGCATATTTGAAAAGGATCGGGCACTGTCCCGTCGCTTCCAGAAAATAGATGTACCGGAACCCACCATCGATGAGGCTACCGAAATTCTCAAGGGGCTGAAGTCCCGTTTCGAGGAACATCACAACCTGCGTTTTACCAACCCGGCCCTGAGAGCCGCGGTGGAGTTGGCCGCGCGACATATCACCGACCGGTTTTTACCTGACAAGGCCATCGATGTCATCGATGAAGCCGGCGCCTACCAGCGATTGTTGCCGGCGTCAAAACGCAAAAAGACCATTGGTGTGGCGGAAGTCGAGCAGATCGTGGCAAAAATGGCGAGAATCCCGGCCAAGAGCGTTTCAGCCTCTGATAAGGAACAACTCAGAGGTCTGGCTGAAAGACTCAAGCTGGTGGTTTTTGGTCAGGATCTGGCCATCGATGCCCTGTCGACGTCCATCAAGCTGGCCCGGGCGGGCCTGCGTGAGGGCGACAAACCCATCGGCTCATTTCTCTTTGCCGGGCCAACCGGCGTCGGTAAAACCGAGGTTTCCAGGCAACTGGCGGAAGTCCTGGGCATTGAATTGTTACGTTTTGACATGTCCGAGTATATGGAACGGCACACGGTATCCCGCCTGATCGGAGCACCTCCTGGTTATGTCGGTTTTGACCAGGGTGGGTTGCTGACCGATGCCGTCACCAAGCATCCCCATTCGGTGGTGCTTCTGGACGAAATTGAAAAGGCCCATCCGGACGTCTTTAACCTGCTGCTTCAGGTTATGGATCACGGTACCCTCACCGATAACAATGGTCGAAAAGCGGATTTCCGCAATGTGATTCTCATCATGACCACCAATGCCGGCGCCGAACTCGTCAGCAGGGCATCCATAGGTTTCACCACCCAGGATCACAGCAGTGACGCCATGGAAGTGATCAAAAAAATGTTCACACCAGAATTCCGCAACCGGCTGGATGCCATTATTCACTTTCAATCACTGCCGATGGAGGTCATCAAGACAGTCGTCGACAAGTTCCTTACTGAATTGCAGGTCCAGTTGGATGAGAAACAGGTGACGCTGGAGGTTGACGATGAAGTGCGCACCTGGTTTGCCGAGCGCGGGTATGACGAGAGAATGGGTGCCCGGCCTATGGCGCGAATTATTCAGGAAAAACTGAAAAAGCCTCTCGCCGAGGAAGTGCTGTTCGGTAATTTGTCCAACGGGGGCGGTTTCGTTCGCGTAAGCGTTCGTGATGGTGAACTGTTGATCGAAACAGAAGCCTGCGAAATGGTCTGATGCCTCTTAAGGCCTGTTAACACCAATGGGCCCGAGGGTAATTTGATAGCCTGAAGACGCCTGCGTGGCTAAAAAGGCATCTCCATCAATAAATCTACTCGATCGAAAGATCCTCGGAACCAGAAAGTCGTCTGGTCCTGACCGCTATACCATCCGGCCGGTATTAATCGTGGTCAAGGATTGCCACTGTCTTCTCGACTGGCTTCCCGATCAGGATATCTTCGCATTGCATTGCTGACTTTCAGTGACTGGGTCTGTGCAGGCGTGTCAGTATAGAACCCGCCTAAATCTGAGCAAAAGGCCGGTGCAGGAATTGAATGCCAGAACTGGCTAACGGGCCCGGTAGGTAATGCGGCCCTTGCTGAGATCGTAGGGGGTGAGTTCTACTTTGACCTTGTCACCGGTGAGGATGCGAATGTAGTTCTTGCGCATCTTCCCGGAAATATGGGCCGTGACAACATGGCCATTTTCGAGTTTGACTCGAAACGTGGTGTTGGGGAGGGTATCGATGACTTCACCCTCCATCTCTATATGGTCTTCTTTAGCCATATCCTAAGGTTTCTCCCCGTATGGATCGCCGTATGCGGGCGGCATTTTGCCTGAAAAGGTCAGGTAAGGCAAAAGACTGTGGCACTTAATTGTGGGTTTGTGTTTTATCCATTAACTGCCATCTGTTGCCAATGAACAGTTCTATGGGTTGGAATCGGGTCTTGTAACGCATTTTCTGGCAATTCCGAATCCAGTATCCCAGATAGAGGTAGGACAGACCACGCTGCTTGACCGAGGCAATCTGGGCGAGAATGGCAAGGGTGCCAAGACTGCGTTTGGGCAGATCGGGACTGAAATAGGTGTAAATCGCCGATAAGCCATCGTTCAGCCGGTCAAACACTGCGCAGCCAATCAGCATGCTGTTTAATCGAAATTCAAGGTAACCCGTATCCTCCCGACCCTCTCCGATAAAATCCCGGTACTGGTCGAGGCTGGGGGGATGCATGTCGCCGTCGTCGTGGCGACTGCGAATATAGTGCTCATAGAGCGAGTAGTGCTCCTGCAGGTTGACGGCCTTCTTTTCCACAACCTGAACATCTTTGTTGGCAGCAAGACAACGTCGCTGTTGCCGGTTGGGTTTGAACTGATTGACCGGCACCCGTGAAGAGATACAACTGTTGCAACGCTGGCAATGGGGCAGGTAATAATATTTGCCACTGCGGCGAAATCCCAGTTGGGTAATCCGGCTGTACAGCGCCTCGTCCACAAACACTTCCGGGTCGACAAAAGCGGTGGTCGCGAATTTGTCCGGCAGATAACTGCAAGGGTGCTCTTCCGTGAGAAATAACCTGATGCGTTTCAAATCGGGAGAAACATCTCTTGTCATTGGGGCCCCGCTAGATTGGAGTTCTATCCGTCATCGGGGCTCGACGTTGTGGCCCCATGATGCAGAAATCATAGCCAATTCCTGGTTGTCAGGCCATGATAGATATCGACGGTTTTCGCTGGCGAGCCGTTCAAGGAAGGCGCGGCGGGCAATGGTAATGGCGCCCATGGAGCGAAGGTGAGCCGTGGCTAACTGGCAGTCAATGAAGGAGTAGCGGTGAGAAGCCAACGCTGACGCCAGGATCACCAATGCAACCTTCGACGCATTGCTCACTGTTGAAAACATTGATTCGCCACAAAAGACCCCGCCGTTGACAACGCCATAAAGACCGCCAACCAGTTGGCTATCACGCCAGCATTCGATCGAGTGGGCGCTACTGGCAAGATGCAGCCGGATATAGGCCTGCTGCATGGCGTCTGTTATCCAGGTGCCTTCGGCATATTTTCTTGAAGCGGCACAGCCACTGACAACATCCGCGAAGGCCATATCCGTGGTTACCTGGAAGGTTTGACGTCTGAGCAATTTTGTCAGGCTGCGACTGACGTGTATCTGTTCAGGGGGCAGTATCGTTCTCGGGTCCGGGCTCCACCAGAGTATGGGCTGTCCCTGCTCATACCAGGGGAAGATGCCCCGACTGTAGGCCTTCCGGAGAGTCTCAATCTCAAGATTCCCGCCGGCAGCCAACAACCCGTTGGGGCTGTTGAGTGCCAGCTCGGGGTCGGGGAATTCCGGGCTGGAGGAGTCTAGCCAGTAAAGCACCCGGAACGGCCCCCTGTTTAAAGACTAGGATTAATCCTGGTTGAGTTCATCCAGGTATTTCTCGGCGTCGAGGGCTGCCATACAGCCGGCACCCGCCGAGGTCACAGCCTGGCGATAGACGTGGTCGGCGACGTCTCCGGCGGCAAATACACCGGGTACGCTGGTGGCCGTGGCATTGCCCTCGATTCCGCTCCTGATAATCAGGTAACCTTCCTTCATGGCCAGCTTCCCTTCGAAAATATCGGTGTTCGGCTTGTGGCCGATAGCAATGAACACGCCGCTGACCTCGATCTCCCTGGTGCTGTCATCCAGGGTACTCCTGATGCGCATGCCATTGACACCGGAATCGTCGCCCAGTATCTCGTCCAGGGTGTTGCTCCAGAGAATGGAGACATTGCCATTCTGTTCCTTTTCAAACAGACGGTCCTGCAGCATTTTCTCGGCTCTCAGGGCATCCCGGCGATGGACCAGCACCACCTCGCTGCAAATGTTGGACAGGTACAGCGCTTCCTCTACTGCGGTATTGCCGCCGCCGACGACCGCTACTTTCTGATTGCGATAGAAAAAGCCGTCACAGGTTGCGCAGCCACTGACACCCTTGCCCATAAAGTCTGACTCCGAGGGCAGGCCCAGATACTGGGCCGAGGCGCCGGTGGCGATGATGAGAGCGTCACAACTGTAGCGATTGCTGCCCTCAAGCACAAAGGGGCGACTGGACAGGTCGACTTGCTCGATATGATCAAAAATAACTTCAGTATCAAAACGTTCTGCGTGTTTTTGCATCCTGATCATCAGGTCAGGGCCCTGGACTCCCTGGTCGTCGCCGGGCCAGTTGTCGACATCGGTAGTCGTTGTTAACTGGCCGCCCTGCTGGATGCCGGTGATCACCACCGGCTGGAGATTGGCACGGGCAGCATAGACCGCTGCAGACCAGCCTGCCGGTCCGGATCCCAGAATAATGAGTCGATGATGTTGAGTCTCTGACATGAGGCTTCCTTCAGGTTCGTGTAGGCTCAAGAGTATTCGGCGCCGGGATAAATGGCGTCCTGTGATTGGCATGCATAGTACTGGTTCAAAACCGGGAACCCAAATAGCTTTTGTATATCCGATATATAGCTATTGTTACCCGGGTCAAATATCGATGCTCTAATAACTGGCTATTCGGGGGCCAGGCATTACAATATGCGGCCTAGGATTTTAGTAAGGGAAACGCCTTGGCAAAAGTGACTGCCGGGAAGGAAAGAAAGACTGAAACACCCGTAAAAGACTCACGCGGTCGGGTCATTGTGCGCGAGGGCGCATTGCTCGGCTGGCTGGTTGTCTGCATCTGTCTGCTCACCGCCTTTCTCACTTATTCACCGCAGGATCCGGGTTGGTCTCATACCGGTATCAATTCCCAGCCCACCAATGCCGCAGGCCCGGCCGGCGCCTGGTTGGCCGACGTCTTTTTTTCCCTGTTCGGCTATATGGCCTACCTGTTTCCGGTGCTCCTGGGATTGCGAGCCTGGAATGTGTTCAGGGCGCATCGGCAGCAGACGCTGTCTTTTGACTGGATCGTTCTTATTCTTCGATTTGTCGGACTGGCTCTGGTTATGCTGAGCGCCACAGCCCTGGCCTCCATGCATCAATCGACGGTCGAGGTACCCTTGCCATTTGGCGTCGGGGGTGTACTGGGCAGTTCTGTCGGCGCCGCCGTGAGTGCCGGATTCAGCCATGTGGGAGGCACGTTAATCCTGCTGGCGGTGTTTCTGTTTGGGGTTACCATCTTTACCGACCTGTCATGGCTGGCACTGATTGATGGCACCGGGGCTGTCATCCTCGGCGGAGTGGAACAGGTCCGTGCCCGGATTGCTGAATACCAGCGACGGGTTCAGGAGAACAGGAGTGCCGAAAAAGCCCAGCTGACCCGGATTGCCAGTGTCGAGCAAAAGACCCGTAAAAACCAGGAACGCAAGGAACCCGTGATCCAGTTGGCGCCGAAGAAAGTGCAACCCAGTATTCGGGCGGAGAAGGAGAAACAGGTCTCCTTCTTTGACGAGACGCCGGTTGAAGGCGAATTGCCCCCCATCAGCCTGCTGGACAAACCGATCAGGCAGGAGGGCAAGGGCTATTCGAAGGATTCCCTCGAGGCCATGTCCAGGTTACTGGAACTGAAACTGCAGGACTTCGGTATCAGCGTCGAGGTGGTGGAAGTGCTACCGGGACCGGTTATCACCCGTTTTGAAATCCAGCCTGCCCCCGGAGTCAAGGCCAGTCGAATCAGCAACCTGGCAAGGGATCTGGCTCGTTCACTGGCCGTGGTCAGTGTTCGTGTGGTGGAGGTTATCCCGGGGAAATCTGTTGTCGGTATCGAAATACCCAATGAACACCGGGAAATCGTCCGCCTGAGCGAAGTCCTGTCCTCACAGATTTACGATCAGTCCAGGTCACCCCTGACCCTGGCGCTGGGTCATGACATATCCGGTCTGCCGGTAGTCGCCGACCTCGGCAAAATGCCCCACCTGCTGGTGGCCGGAACCACCGGTTCCGGCAAGTCGGTGGGGGTTAACGCCATGCTGCTGAGTCTGCTCTACAAGGCGACGCCCGAGGACGTGCGGCTGATACTTGTCGATCCGAAGATGCTGGAACTGTCGGTCTATGATGATATTCCCCACCTGCTGACGCCGGTGATCACCGACATGAAGGATGCTGCCAGCGGCCTGCGCTGGTGTGTCGGGGAAATGGAGCGGCGTTACAAGTTGATGGCGGCGCTCGGCGTGCGCAACATGGCGGGCTACAATCGCAAGGTAAGTGATGCCATCGCCGCCGGTGAACCGATCCAGGACCCCATCTGGATACCGGACCCGATGACCGGTGTTTTTGCCGACGAGCAGGCCGCATCGCCCCCGACCCTGGAAAAAATGCCCTATATCGTCGTCGTCATCGATGAATTTGCCGACATGATGATGATCGTCGGCAAAAAGGTCGAGCAACTGATTGCGCGTATCGCCCAGAAAGCCCGGGCGGCCGGCATCCACCTGATTCTGGCCACCCAGCGACCCTCCGTGGATGTCATTACCGGCCTGATCAAGGCCAACGTGCCAACCCGAATCGCCTTCCAGGTGTCGTCAAAAATCGATTCCCGCACCATCCTCGACCAGGGTGGCGCCGACCAGTTGCTGGGCCACGGCGATATGCTCTTTTTGCCCGCCGGCACCAGTGTACCCATTCGGGTTCACGGTGCTTTTGTCGATGATCACGAGGTGCACAAGGTGGTTGCCGACTGGAAGCGCCGGGGTGCACCCAAATACCTGGACGAAATTACCGACGAGGGCTCCACGGCCTCGATCTCCGTGCCCGGTTATTCAGACACGGGATCCTCTGAAGAAGGCGATCCCGAGTCGGACAACCTTTATGACGAGGCCGTATCTTTTGTCCTGGACAGCCGCAAGGCCTCCATCTCCGCGGTTCAGCGCAAGCTGCGGATCGGTTACAACCGCGCCGCGCGCCTGATTGAAACCATGGAAGCCGCCGGCGTAGTCAGCGCCATGAACAGCAACGGCAGCCGCGAAGTGCTGGCACCGCATCACCGGGATTGACTATGAGCCAGATTAATTATTTCGTCTTGTTGTTGCTGTTTCCCGCACTGGCGCAGGCGGGTGGCAACGGCGAGGCCCTCAGGGACCTGCAATCCAGACTGGAGCCAATGGAAAACCTCAGCGCCGATTTTATCCAGCGGGTGACATCTGCCGATGGTTTTACCGTGCAGGAGGTCGAGGGCAAGCTGGTGGTGGCGCGACCGGGAAAGTTGCGCTGGCAGAGCAATCCGCCCTATGAGCAACTGGTGGTGTCTGATGCCACTCAAGTCTGGGTCTATGATCCTGACCTGGAACAGGTGAGCATTCGGCCTTTTTTCAAGGACATTGCCCGCACTCCCGCCATTCTGTTCATCGGCGAGGTGGGCGACCTGGAAGGCAACTACCGCGTTACCGGGCAATCAACGGACGGGGGCACCCTTTTCACCCTGATACCCCGGGACAGGAACAGCCTGTTTGAACGGGTGGATTTGCTGTTTTCGAAAAACACCCCCATGGCCATGGACCTGTGGGACTCACTGGGGCAGGTGACGCATATTCAGCTTGAGAATGTTGTTATCAATGGCACACTGGCTCCGGATCTGTTCGAGTTCATTCCCCCGGAAGGGGTGGACATCCTGCGGGATAACTGATTTCCGGCATCACAGATTGCTTTCGTGACCCGATTACATCCATGACCGATTTCACCCATGACCGATCATATTCATGACTGAATCCCTGTTCAGTCAGGCGGTGTATCAACCTCTGGCCGCCAGGATGCGGCCGCGAAGCCTGGATGAATTTGCCGGTCAGTTGCATTTGCTGGCTGCCGGCAAACCCCTGCGGGACGCCATCGAGCACGGACTGTTGCACTCGATGATTTTCTGGGGCCCTCCCGGGGTTGGCAAGACTACCCTGGCCCGGCTTATTGCCAGTTACTCCGATGCCCATATCGAAACCCTTTCAGCGGTACTTGCAGGGGTCAAGGATATTCGCTCGGCTGTGGCCCGGGCCGAGGAAGAGCGCGATGTTCGCGGCCGCAAGACCATTCTCTTTGTCGACGAGGTGCACCGGTTCAACAAGGCCCAGCAGGATGCCTTTCTGCCCTATGTGGAGGACGGCACTCTGGTGCTGATCGGCGCCACCACGGAAAATCCGTCGTTTGAGCTCAATAACGCCCTGCTGAGCCGATGCCGGGTCTACGTTCTTCGGGCCCTGGACGATGAAGCCATTCTGGCTTTGGTTCACCGGGCCCTGGAGGATAAGGACCGAGGCTATGGCGGGCGTCTGCACCTGGCACCGGAGGCCCTGAAACAGCTGGTCGCCGCTGCCGATGGCGATGCCCGGCGGGCCCTGAACCTGCTGGAAATTGCCGCGGACCTCAGCGTCGACGGTGTCATCTCCCCGGCCGTGATCGACGAGGTGCTGGTAACCGACAGCCGTCGCTTTGACAAGGGCGGTGAGCACTTCTACGACCAGATTTCGGCCCTGCACAAGGCCGTCAGGGGGACCTCGCCGGATGCGGCCCTGTACTGGCTGGTGCGCATGCTTGACGGCGGTTGCGACCCGCTATATATCGCCCGCCGTGTGGTGCGAATGGCCAGTGAGGATATCGGCAATGCCGACCCCCGGGCGCTGCAACTGGCCCTCAATGCCTGGGATGTCCAGGAGCGGCTGGGCAGCCCGGAAGGGCAACTGACCCTGGCCCAGGCGGTGATCTACATGGCCTGTGCCCCCAAGAGCAATGCCGTCTACCGGGCCTACAACCAGGCCATGGCGGATGTCAAAAAGCAGCCGAGCTACGACGTGCCCCTGCACCTGCGCAACGCGCCGACCCGGCTGATGAAGGACCTGGATTACGGTCGGACTTACCGCTACGCCCATGACGAACCCGATGCCTACGCCGCCGGGGAAAACTATTTTCCCGAGGCCATTCGCCACAGCCGCTACTATCAGCCCGTGGACCGCGGCTTGGAAAAGCAGATCGCGGACAAGCTGGCGAGGTTGCGGTCACGGGACGAAGCCAGCAACAACCAGCGCTACGGGGAGGATCACTGATGCCCTGGCCGGTCGTTGCGCCGGTGGCTATGGCGAGTTTATATAATGGTGATCTGCTCGGCGCAAATACCCTCTTATTCCACCTTCTCGCTCGATACCGTGACTTTGTGGCAGAATGGCCGACTTGCACAGGCTGCCTGATATGCTCTGTTGAGCGTTTGACGCTGTCTCGCCGCTACTCCTGGCAGCCCTATAAATAACAAGACTCCTTTTACTCCCGGAAGACTTCTACCGCCATGCTGGACCCCAAACTCGTTCGTACAGAACCCGAAGCCATTGCCGCGGCACTGAATAAACGCGGTTTTCACCTGGATGTCGACAGGCTGAAG
The DNA here is from genome assembly GCA_003235325.1 of Gammaproteobacteria bacterium. Lineage (GTDB taxonomy): Bacteria > Pseudomonadota > Gammaproteobacteria > Pseudomonadales > Porticoccaceae > SZUA-272. Next base: position 43,894 of record QJWQ01000051.1, read on the forward strand.
GAGCTCGAGAGCCAGCGTCGATCCATTCAGGAAAAAGCTCAGACCCTGCAGGCGGAGCGCAATGCCTATGCCAAGTCCATGGGCAAGCAGATTGCTGCGGCCAAAGCCGGCGGCCTGGACACAACGCCCCTCAGGGAAAAGGGGGAGCAGCTGAAAAAGCTCTGCGTCGCCGCCGAGGATGAACTGTCGTCGGTGCAACTGGAGTTTGAACAGTATCTTGCCCAGGTGCCGAATGTGCCTGATGACCAGGTGCCGGCAGGACAGGACGAGAATGACAATGTCGAGATCCGCCGCTGGGGTCAGCCCCGGCAGTTTGCTTTTCCGGTCAGGGACCATGTCGATCTGGGTGCCGCCGGGTTGCTCGATTTCGAAACCGCGGTAAAAATTGCCGGTTCCCGGTTCTCGGTGCTTTACGGCGAACTGGCCCGGCTGCACCGGGCCCTGATCCAGTTCATGCTGGACACTCACATCAGGGAGCACGATTACCGGGAAATCTACGTGCCCTATATTGTCAACCGGGACTCCCTGTACGGCACCGGCCAGTTACCCAAGTTCGGCGAGGACCTGTTTCGACTGGAGGGGGATCATGGTTACTACCTGATACCCACGGCCGAGGTGCCGGTTACCAACGTCTATCGCGAGCAGATTATTGAGGAAAACCTGCCGGTCAAATTCGTCTGCCACAGTCCCTGTTTTCGCAGTGAGGCCGGCAGTTACGGCAAGGACACCCGTGGCATGATTCGCCAGCACCAGTTTGAAAAAGTCGAACTGGTGCAATTTGTGCCACCGGCGTTGTCGGATCAGGCCCACGAGGAACTGACGGCTCACGCCGAGGCTATTTTGCAGAAACTGGAATTGCCCTACCGTACCGTGATCCTCTGCGGCGGTGACCTGGGTTTTTCCTCGGCCCGGACCTACGATATCGAGGTCTGGCTGCCATCCCAGGACCGGTACCGGGAAATCTCCTCCTGCAGCAATTTCCGGGACTACCAGGCCCGGCGGCTCAAATGTCGCTGGCGCAACCCAGCAACCGGCAAGCCGGAACTGGTGCATACCCTCAATGGTTCGGCGCTGGCGGTGGGCCGCACCCTGGTCGCCATCATGGAAAATTACCAGCAGGCCGAAGGCAGCATACTGATCCCCAATGTCCTGCGTCCCTGGATGGGTGGCATCGAGTCCATCGGCTGAATCGATGGATTTCCTGCCGCTGTTTCATAATCTGCGCGGCCGGTCCTGCCTGATCGTCGGCGGCGGCGAGACCGCACTGAGAAAACTGCGGGCACTGGTTGAAGCCGGTGCTCAGGTCACCCTGGTCGCCCCGGACATCGCCCCGGCCATCGAGGCGCTGGCGAAAGAAGGCAATCCTGAGCTGGTCCGTCGTTGCTTTCGACGCCGGGACCTGCGCCGGCCGGTGCTGGTGATCGCCGCCACCAATGACGCCAGGGTGAATGCGCGCATCTCCAGACTGGCCCAGGTCCGGCGCCTGCCGGTCAATGTCGTCGACAACCCGGCCCTGTGCAGTGCCATCTTTCCCGCAATTGTCGATCGCTCTCCGCTGCAAATTGCCATCAGTACCGGTGGCAGCGCCCCGGTGCTGGCCCGGCAACTGCGTGGACGGCTTGAAACGCTGCTGCCCGCCGCCTACGGCGATCTGGTGCGACTGGCGGAGCGATGTCGCACCAGGGTCAAGGCAAGGTTCGCCAACAGTAACGCCCGCCGCGGTTTCTGGGAATCGGTGCTGGAGGGCGAAGTCGCCGAACTGGTGTTCAAGGGCAGGGCAGACGAGGCTGAGGCGGCCCTGGTCCGTCGCCTGGACGCCGCAGAGGATCGGGCGGTGGGTGAAGTTTACCTGGTGGGAGGCGGTCCCGGCGACCCGGACCTGCTGACGTTCAGGGCCCTGCGCCTGATGCAACAGGCCGATATTGTTCTCTACGACCGCCTGGTGTCAAAACCGGTGCTGAACCTGGTTCGGCGCGACGCCGAGCAGATTTACGTCGGCAAAACTGCCGGCGACCACCCGGTCACTCAGGAAAATATTAACCGCAAACTGGCGGAGTTTGCCCAGCAGGGCAAGCGGGTATTGCGACTAAAAGGCGGTGATCCCTTCATTTTTGGTCGCGGCGGCGAGGAAATCGAGTATCTTGCGGAACTGGGAATTCCTTTCCAGGTGGTGCCGGGCATAACCGCCGCCTCCGGGTGCGCCAGTTATGCCGGCATTCCCCTGACCCACCGGGACCACGCCCAGTCGGTGCGTTTTATCACCGGCCATCGAAAGGATGACCAACTGGATCTCGACTGGCAGCAACTGGCTTCGCCGGGACAGACGCTGGTGTTCTATATGGGATTAAACGGCCTGGAAACCATTTGCGCACAGCTGTCCGCCCATGGCATGGCGGCGTCGACGCCGGCAGCCCTGGTGGAAAAAGGCACGACGCCGCGACAACGGGTTTTTGTCGGCACCCTGGCAACCCTGCCGGCCATCGTCCGGGCGCAGGAGGCGAGGGCGCCGACCCTGATCATTGTCGGTACGGTGGTCAGCCTCCATGAAAAGCTCGACTGGTTCGGCGAACCTGGAAAGGACCTCCGGGGCCAAAGCGGTTCCTGCGCCGATACCTGAAACGGGCCGACGATCGAAGGCCGTCGCCACTGTCACACCAAGCTCCTATGACTTCAGACTCCCAGTTCCCGAAAGACTTGCAACCGGCCATCGAGGCCCTGTTGCAAACCTGCATGCTGGAAGACCGGCAGCAGCTGCAACAACAGTGGCAACGCCTGACCGATCGGCAGCGCCGCGGCCTGCCGGTGACCCGGGATCTCGACAGGTTGCAGGATAAGCTGCAGAAGTCGGTTGCCGTCGCCAGTCAAAGGCAGAGCCTGGTACCCGCAATTCTGTACCCCGACAACCTGCCTGTGGCGGAGCGGCGCGAAGAAATCGCCGAGGCTATCAGCGCTCATCAGGTGGTGGTCATCGCCGGCGAAACCGGCTCCGGCAAAACCACCCAGTTGCCGAAAATCTGCCTGGAACTGGGTCGGGGAGTTCGCGGCCTGATCGGCCACACCCAGCCCCGACGCATTGCGGCGCGCACCGTGGCCAACCGCATTGCCGAGGAGTTGCAGACGTCCCTGGGGGATCTGGTCGGTTACCAGGTCCGGTTTCACGATCACAGCGGTGACAACAGCCTGGTCAAGCTGATGACCGATGGCATTCTGCTGGCAGAGATCCAGCGAGACCGCTTTTTGCAGCGCTACGACACCCTGATTATCGACGAAGCCCACGAACGCAGCCTCAACATTGATTTTCTTCTGGGCTATATCAAACAAATCCTGCCGAAGCGTCCCGATCTCAAGGTGATCGTCACCTCCGCCACCATCGATCTGGAGCGGTTCTCTCAACATTTTACTGATGCCCCGGTAATCCAGGTGTCCGGACGCACTTACCCGGTGGCCATTCGCTACCGGCCACTGGCTGAGCAGGACGACGACAGCTACGGCGCGGTGGTCGGTGCCGTAGAGGAACTGCTCAGTCTGCCGCAGAGAGGCGACATTCTGGTGTTCCTGAGCGGCGAGCGGGAAATTCGGGAGGCGGCGAATGTCCTGCGCAGGGCCAATCTGCGGGATCTCGACATACTGCCCCTGTACGCCCGACTCAGCCTCGCCGACCAGGCTCGGGTATTTCATCCCCACAAAGGCGTTCGCGTGGTACTGGCGACCAATGTCGCCGAAACCTCGATTACAGTGCCTGGGATACGTTTTGTCATCGATACCGGCCTGGCCAGGATCAGCCGCTACAGTTACCGTACCAAGGTACAGCGCCTGCCTGTCGAGCCGGTTTCCCAGGCCAGCGCCAGCCAGCGCGCCGGTCGCTGCGGCCGCCTGGCAGACGGCGTCTGCATTCGGCTCTACAGCGAGGAAGACTTCAACAACAGGCCGGCATTCACCGACCCGGAGATTGTCCGCACCAACCTGGCGGCGGTGATCCTGCGCATGCTGCATCTGCGCATTGGCGATGTTCGTGATTTCCCTTTTGTCGATGCGCCGGACCGGCGGCTGATCAACGACGGCTACAACCTGCTGGCGGAACTGGGTGCCGTCGATGCCAAAAACCACCTGACGGACCTTGGCAGACAGTTGAGTCGGCTGCCGGTGGATCCGCGACTGGGCAGGATGTTGCTGGCAGCGGAGCGCAACGGCAGCCTGCGGGAGGTGCTGGTTATTGTCGCGGCCCTGAGCCTCCAGGACCCGCGGGAACGACCGGCGGAACATCGGCAGGCGGCGGATGAAAAACACCGGCAGTGGCGGGATCAGGAATCCGATTTCCTGTCACTGTTGAATCTCTGGCAACACTTTGAACAGAAACGACAGGAACTGTCCGGCAACCAGTTCAGCAAATACTGTCACCAGCAATTTGTTTCGTACCTGCGCATGCGGGAATGGCGTGATTTACACCACCAGTTACATCTCTCCTGTCGCGAACTGGGACTGCGGACCGGCCAGCTGGCGGCGGACTATGCTGCGATTCATCGGGCCCTGCTCAGCGGTTTTCTCAGCCAGGTGGGGGTGCGTCAACCGGATCGGGAATACCAGGGTACCCGCAACCGCAAATTTTATATCTTTCCCGGTTCGGGGCTGTTCAAAAAATCCCCGGCCTGGATCATGGCCGCCGAACTGCTGGAGACATCCCGGCTCTATGCACACAACGTCGCCCGGATCGAGGTCGACTGGCTGCCGGAACTGGCCGCCCACCTGGTGCGCAAGAGCCACAGCGAACCCCATTACGATGTCCGTCGGGGCCAGGTCATGGCCTATGAACGGCAAACGCTATATGGCCTGCCAATCGTAGAGCGCAAACGGGTTGGTTACGCCAAAATCGATCCGGTGACGGCCCGGGAGGTCTTTATTCGAAGCGCCCTGGTGGAGAACCAGTATCGGGGCAAGGGTGATTTCGCCACCCGCAACCAGGCCCTGCTGGCCAGTATCCAGGATCTGGAGGACCGCTTGCGGCGCCGTGACCTGCTGGTGGACGATCAGGCAATCTTTGCCTTTTACGATGCCCTGTTGCCGGAATCGATCATCAGCCTGGCGGCTTTTGAAGCCTGGAGGAAAAAGGCCGAGGCCCAGCAGCCTGACCTGCTGGCAATGACCGAGAGCGACCTGGTGGCGATTGCCCTGCCCGGTGACGAGGAAGAACAGTTTCCCAGGCAACTGTCCTGGGATGGAGTCAATTATCGGCTCGATTATCGCTTTGAACCCGGGCATCCGGAAGACGGTGTCAGCGTCGACGTACCAGTGGAGATTCTGCAACAGGTGCCCGGCTGGCGCTTTCAGTGGCTGGTGCCCGGATTGCTGCGGGACAAGTGTATCGCCCTGGTCAAGGCGCTGCCCAAGACCTGGCGCCGACAACTGGTGCCGGTACCGGTCACAGTGGAGAAAGCCCTCGCCGGAGTCAGGCCTGAAAACCGGCCGTTAACGGCCGCGCTGGCTGACCGGATTAAACGTCATAGTGGACTGGACATCCCTGCAGACGCCTGGAACGAGGCAACCCTTGAACCCTTTTACCTGATGAATTACCGAATCGTTGGCGACGGCGGTCATGTGATCGAACAGGGACGCGATTTGCAGGAACTGCAGCGGCGCTATCGTCGCAAGGTTCAACAGACCATCGCCGACGCAGCCGATGACAATCAGGAACGGGCCGGTATCAGCCGCTGGGATTTTGGCGAACTGCTGCCCCGATCCACGGTAAAAAAGGGTGAGTTGACCATCGACGTCTATCCCTGCCTGGAAGACCGGGGCGACAGCGTCGCCCTGCAACTTTGTGACAGCGCCGAGATTGCAGCAGTCAGAAGTCGAAGGGGCCTGGTGCGATTGCTGATGCTGCAACATCCGCAACCGGCAAAATTTCTTGACAAGCAGTTGTTGCGAGGCAAGGAATTGCATCTGGCCGCAGCCGGACTGGGGGCGCGAACACCGCTGGTGGAGGATATTTCCATGACCGCCTACCGGCGCGCCTGTCTCGGCGATAACGACGATGTCGCCGAGGGAATACCCCGGACCGAGAGCGAATTTCTGGCCTGCCTGGCGCGCGGCAAAAATCAGATCGTCAGCCTCGGCAACGACATGGAAAGAGGGCTGCTTGACCTGATTCCTCTTATCGTCGACCTGAAAAAACAGCTGGTCACACGGGAAGAGCAGTTCCCTGAAGCGGTCGACGAGGGGCGTCAACAACTCGCGCACCTGTTTCAGGCCGGCTTCTTTTGGCAAACATCGCCCGATTGGTGGCGCCAGTATCCCCGATATATCAAGGCCGCCATTGCCCGCTTCGAGAAATTGCCCGGCCAGGTCAGCAGAGACCGGGCCATCAGTGGAGAAATAGCCGGTTTTGAGCAACGATTGCAAGGGTTGCGCCAGTCCGACCGGTTCTATAGCAGCGGTGTTTATCTGAAGCTTACAGAGGCCTTGTTTATGCTTGAGGAATACCGGGTTTCCGTCTATGCCCAGCAACTTCGCACCCTGTTTCCCATCTCCGCCAAGCGGCTGGAGGCACACTGGAGAAAACTGGAAACAGCCCTTGATAGCTGACTGTTCAAGTTCTCGCACGGGGCAATGCCCTTGAATATGGACTGTCAGGTCGCAGCCCAGATTGTCATATTTCTGTCATATAAATAAATGCATAATGGCGGCCAATTTGAAGGCTCAACCATTTTTAACCTAACGCAACACAACCAATCCACTAGAGGGGATTAACCATGAAAAAAACTGCACTTGTGCTCGCAATTGGCGCCGCGTCTATTATGCCCTTGGCAGCCGTGGCCGACGGCCCCATCGACGGCAAGGTCTATGGCAAGGTCAATGTTTCACTGGTCAATGCCGATAATGGCGTCGATGACCAGTGGGAACTGGACAGCAATGCTTCACGGCTGGGTTTTGAAGGCAAGACCCAGCTTTCCGAAGGGCTCTATGCTATCTACAAGCTTGAATACGAGGTCTCCGTCGATGGCGATGGCGATACTTTTGGCAAGCGCAACATTATTGCCGGTCTGCAGGGCGGTTTCGGTACCGTTTGGGCGGGCAGGCACGACACACCGACCAAGTTGGCCCAGAACAAGATCGACCTGTTTAACGACCTGCAGGGTGACATCAAGAACACCTTCGAGGGCGAAAACCGGGTAAATAACATCGTCGCCTACACCACCCCGTCCATGAGCGGTTTTTCCGCCATGGTGGCCTTTGTTCCGGGCGAAAATAACGATACGGAAGATAGTAAGTTTATCGGCGAAGCCGATACCACCAATGACGGTCTTGCCGACGGGGTTTCCTACCTGATCAGCTACGACACCGAAAGTCTGTATCTGGCTATCGCCGGGGATCAGGACATCGACAACCAGGACCTGATTCGCGCCGTTGCCCAGTGGACGATCGATGCTCTGCAACTGGGCTTCATGTATCAGCAGAACGAATCCAATCTGGATTCCGCCAGTTACGATGAATCCGGTTACTTCGTCAGTGCCGCCTACAAGATTGACGCGGTTACCCTGAAGGCCCAGTATGGCATGGTAGAAGATGATGCCGACGATGATGAGGAAGACACCTGGTCCCTGGGTGCCGACTACAAACTGGCGAAAAGCACCAAGCTGTTTGCTTTCTACACCGCCAATGAAGACACCCCGGGCGGTGATTCCTCCAGCATCGAGGAAGACTACTTCGGCGTTGGTCTGGAACATAAGTTCTAAACCAGTACAAAATGTTGGGAAAAGGGGCGCATTGCGCCCCTTTTTTTGTTGCTTGACAGCGGCTTATGGAGTAGAAGATGCGTGGAAAAATTGTCGAGGCGTCAGGATGAAACTTAGATCGTGTGGTCTGGCATTGCTATTGGCGGGTTCGGTCATTGGCCAGAGCCGGGCCGGAGATTGCTCTGAATCAACGGTTGACCGGGTCGACTCCCCAGGCTTTTTTCACAGTGTCGGGGACTGTGGCAATACCGGGGATCAGTCCCCGGCATCTACCAGGACTGAAGTTGAAGGCTCCGGGACCGAAGAAACAACAATTATTGCGCCGGGTGCGGGCACCTCGGGGATGGCCACGAACCAGACTACAGGCGCAGCCGCCACAAAACTTTTGACCCTGCAGGGTGGATTTCAGATAGCCGGTAGTGCGGTTGAACCGGATTATTTTGACGTGACACTGGCCCTGACCCGAAAGATGGCTGCAGCCTGTTCCGATGGCTGGGAAAAAAAGCAGGAGTGGGTTGAAACTATTGAAAATGGCTATTTGCTCAATATACGGTTCCGTTGCCTGAGCAGCAGCGCTATAGTGACGGATTAATTGTGCGTTGCGCCATAAGGTCAGGGCAAATTACCACAGGTCGGAACAAACCTTGAATATTGTGGTGTCCGGGCCAATCTATGGGTTGTTCCAGGGAATTTTTTCGGTTAGACAGCAACCACCGCGTGAGCCTATCATCAGCGTATCAGTTTCGATAGAATGGCGGCCCTCTTTACAGGGGCTAAGTCTGCAGGTAAGGATTTAATGGCTATCAACGGCGCCAAGACAATCGCAAGGGTATTGATCTGTACCCTTGGTTTGTGTACACCGTTTCCACTGCTGGCGAAGGATGCCGTCGGCGATCCTTTTGAGCGGGTGAACAGAAAAATCTTTGCCTTTAATGAAAGTGCCGACAAGTACCTGTTGAGACCCCTGGCAGTGAGTTACCGTTTTATCCTGCCCGACCAGGTTGAGTCCGCTGTCGGCAGGGTATTTGCCAACCTGGGTGAAATTGTTAATGTCTCCAATGACCTGTTGCAGGGTAAATGGGGCCAGGCGGGTCACGACAGCGGTCGTTTTCTGATCAATACCACCCTCGGCGCAGCCGGTATTTTCGATGTCGCCAAAAGTTTCGGCCTCGAAAGGAAGGAAGACGAGGATTTTGGCCAGACCCTGGCCCGGTGGGGAGTGGGTAGCGGCGCCTACATCATTCTGCCCTTCATCGGCCCCTCGACACTCAGGGACGCACCCGCCGCCTATGTGGACAGTTTGCTCAATCCCATCGGCTATATTGAGCATGTGCCGACGCGAAATACGGTGTATGGTGTCAATGCCCTTTCGATCAGGGCCGATCTGATCAAGTCAGAACAGTTGCTCAGTGGAGACAAGTATCTGTTTATCAGGGATATTTACTTGCAGAGACGCCAACACCTGATTCTTGATGGCCAGGTTGAAGATGACTTTGGTGATTTCGATGATTACGGTGACTATTGATCCCTGAAGTGCGAAATAACGCTGCCACAGAGACGTAGCGAGGTACTGCATGGCAGATGGCGATAAAATCCTGCTGCTGATTTCTGATCGTAAAATGGAGAGCGATCAATGGACATCCAACCTTTCCGAAAGAGGTTGGCAGGTTACCCGTGTCACCTCATTTGACGATGCTCTTGAGATGGACTGCCACCGTTTCCTGGTGGTGCTACTGGTGACAAACAGTGCCACTGACCCCGTAATCCCGGAATTTGTCTCCCGCTGTGGCAGTGGTGAGGCGGTGCTTTTGTTGCCAATCGTTGACTACGCTACGGGCAAGGAAATCCTGAAACTCATGCATATGGGGCTCAAGGATGTTCTTATCCGGCCTTTTTCAGACGATATGTTGCTGTCGAGTATTGATCGGGTGGCCTCACAGCGGGACCTGCTCAAGGAAAATACGGAGTATCGGACCCGTCTGGAAACCGCCAACAGGGTTTTGAAAGAAAGCCTGGATATTTTGAAACTTGATCAGATTGCCGGGCGCCAGGTCCAGCACAGTCTGCTTCCTCCTTCACCTCTGCGTCACGGCCAATACGAAATTGCTCATCGCATTGTGCCCTCCCTTTATCTGAGCGGCGATTTCGTCGGCTACCATATTGTCTTTGATCGCTACCTCCTTTTCTATTTTGCCGATGTTTCCGGTCACGGCGCCTCATCGGCCTTTATCACGATCCTGTTGGGATTTCTGTTGCGGCGAATCGTGCAAAGGCATGTGCGGGACAAGGATTTCAAGGCTCTGGACAGGGCTCCTGAAGGTTTTATTGAATATGTCAATCGCCAGATACTGGGCACGGGGCTGGAAAAACACCTGTCGATTTTTGCCGGTTCCATAGATATGAATAAACATTTGCTGCGCTATGCCGTCGGAGCGCAATTGCCAATGCCTATTTTTGTGGTTGGCAACGATGCCAGATATCTTCCGGGAAAGGGTAAGCCGGTAGGTATCTACGAAGATGCAACCTGGAATGTGGAGGAAATTGCACTGCCGGCGAGGTTTTCACTGGTTATCGCTTCGGACGGTATTTTTGACATTCTTCCAGGGGAAAACCTCGATGCCCGGGAATCTCAATTGCTGGAAGCGGCCTCTGTGGCCACCATGGATCATGATCAGCTTTGTACGGCGCTGGGACTGGAATCATTGACGGAAGCCCCTGATGATATCTCCATTCTGACTGTCACGCGGGGGCAATAGTGGAACCGGGTAAAATCCTTGTCGCCAATCGTCAAACATCCTACCTGTTGAAATTTGTCGGTGACATTCGAGTGACTCTGTGCGCGAGCCTCAATCGTTACATCGAGGGCATTTTTCACGGTGAGCGGGCGAAAGTGATCTATATTGATATGCTCGATACCCAGGGCGTGGACAGCACTACCCTCGGCTTGCTGGTTAAACTCGGTAAGTATTGTCGGGAGGTTCTGGATATCAGGCCTATCATTTACTGCACAGAACCGGGCCTTATTCGCACCCTGGAAACCATGAGCATCGATGAGCTCTTTGACATCATTTCAACTGAACCGGAAAAACCTCCAACCCCGCCCGACATAA
>QJWQ01000110.1 GCA_003235325.1 Gammaproteobacteria bacterium
ATAAAAAGAAATCAGGCCGGAATTTCCCATGACTGAAAAATCCATCTTTTCCAGAATACTCGACGGTGAAATCCCGGCTCAGATTCTGTACCAGGATGACCTCTGTTTTGCCATTCGGGACATCGCACCAAAAGCGCCCACGCACCTGTTGCTGATCCCCAAAAAGCCCATTCGCCGGCTTGTGGATACCTCGGACGCAGACCAGGCCCTGCTGGGACACTTGCTGTTCAAAGCCGGGGAACTGGCGCAGCGGGCCGGTATTGGCGATGCCTTCAGGCTGATCGTCAACAATGGTGCCGGCGCCGGTCAGACTGTCTTTCACCTGCACCTGCATATCCTGGGCAACAAGGTCTTCGCCGAAGATTCCCTGGGATTTTAACAACCCTCCGGCTACTGCAACGGCAACCAGCCTTACCGGCCTGGTGCACCGAAGGTATAGAATCCGGCGCCATCAGCTTCCGGCCCCATGGCGATACAGGTCAATGAGAACAGACGAATAATGAAAAGTGCAGAAATTCGCCAGGCATTCCTGGAATTTTTTGAGAGCAAAGGTCATACGCTGGTCAACAGCAGCAGCCTGATCCCGGGCAATGACCCGACGCTGCTGTTTACTAATGCCGGCATGGTGCAGTTCAAGGACGTTTTTCTGGGCCAGGAAAAACGCCCTTACGTTCGGGCGGCCTCGTCGCAACGCTGTGTTCGCGCCGGAGGCAAGCACAACGACCTGGAAAATGTCGGTTACACCGCCCGGCACCACACCTTTTTCGAGATGCTGGGCAATTTCAGTTTTGGCGATTATTTCAAGCGGGAAGCTATTCGGTATGCCTGGGAGTTTCTGACTGTTACCCTGGGTCTGCCCGAAGAAAAACTGTGGATTACCGTCCACGTCTCCGATGACGAAGCCGCTGACATCTGGCTGAATGATCTCGGGGTCAGCCGCAAGCGGTTTTCCCGGCTGGATGAGGACAATTTCTGGCAGATGGGCGATACCGGTCCCTGCGGCCCCAGTTCCGAGATTTTCTATGATCACGGTGCCGATGTGCCAGGCGGTCCTCCCGGCAGTGACAACGACGATCTGGACCGCTATATCGAGATCTGGAATCTGGTGTTCATGCAGTTCGAGCGCAGTGCCGATGGCACCATGACGCCCTTGCCACGTCCCTCGATCGATACCGGTATGGGCCTGGAACGCATCGCCGCCGTCATGCAGGGTGTGCACAACAACTACGAGATCGATCTGTTCAGGCACCTGATAAAAGCCGCGGCGGCAGTTGCCGGTACCAAGGACCTGGCCAATACCTCCCTTCGGGTAATAGCCGATCACATAAGATCCTGCGCCTTCCTCGTGGTCGACGGCGTCCTGCCTTCCAATGAAGGGAGGGGCTATGTCCTGCGTCGGATCATTCGCCGGGCGTTGCGTCATGGCCACAAACTCGGGGTTGACGGCCCCTTCTTTCACCGGCTGGTGGCACCACTGGTGGAACAGATGGGTGACGCCTACCCGGAACTGGCCGGCAGGCAGGTGCAGGTGGCCAACACCCTCAGGATCGAGGAGGAACAGTTCGCCAAAACACTGGACAAGGGCATGGCGGTTCTGGATCAGCAACTGTCGGACCTGAAAGGGTCCGTGATTCCCGGTGAAGTGATTTTCCAGCTTTACGACACCTTCGGTTTTCCTGCGGATCTCACCAACGATATTGCCCGGGAGCGGGGTTACGAACTCGATATGGCGGGCTACGAGTCGGCCATGGCTCGGCAGAAAGCCCGGGCCCGGGCGGCCAGTCACTTCGGGGTTGACTACACCACCGGTATCGAGGCCAGTGGTGAGACCGAGTTTACCGGCTACCAGGTACTGCAGGAGGAAGTTGCCGTGACCGGACTGTTTGTCGGCGGCGGCGCAGTCGATGAAATCCGCGAAGGTCAGGAGGCCATTGTACTGCTGGACCGGACACCGTTCTATGCCGAATCCGGTGGTCAGGTAGGTGACTCCGGCTACCTGGACGCCGGTGAATTTCACTTTGAAGTCGACGATTGCCGCAAACAGGGCGCCAGCCACCTGCATATCGGCCGGGTGCTTGCCGGTTCGATGAAATCCGGCGGCCGGGTGCTGGCCCGGGTGGACAACAGTGTCCGCCAGGCCACAGCCCTGAACCACTCTGCGACCCACCTGCTGCACGCCGCCCTGCGCAATATCCTGGGCGATCATGTCACCCAGCAGGGTTCCCTGGTGGATTCCGAGCGGTTGCGGTTTGATTTTTCCCATCCCGAAGCCATGACCAGGGAGCAGATTCGGGCAGTCGAAGCCGAGGTCAATCGTGAAATCCGGGCCAATACCGAAGTGCAGACCGCACTGATGTCCATGGAGCGGGCCAGGGAACAGGGCGCCATGGCCCTGTTCGGTGAAAAATATGGCGACACGGTTCGGGTATTGACCATGGGCGACGGTTACTCGGTGGAACTCTGCGGCGGCACTCACGTGCGCCGAACTGGCGATATCGGCCTGATGCGCATCCTGTCGGAGTCCGGTATTGCCGCGGGTGTTCGCCGTATCGAAGCCGTTACCGGCGCCCGGGCCCTGGCGCTGGTTGATCAACTGGACGAAAGCCTGGACCGGCTGGCGTTGACCCTCAAATCCGGTCGCAATCAGCTGGAGGACAAGGCCCGCCAGGTGATGGAGCAGAATCGGCAGCTCGGACGGGAGCTCGAAGCGCTGAAAATGAAGCTGGCCAGTGTTTCAGGCAATGACCTGATGTCATCGGCCCGGGATATTGCCGGTGTCAAGGTGCTCGCCAGCCGGATCGCAGGAGCCGACGCCAAAGCCCTGCGGGATCTTGCCGATCAGGTGAAGTCCCGCCTGGACACGGGCGTTTTGCTGCTGTCCGCCGTTGACAACGACAGAGTGTCCCTGATTGCCGGGGTCACCAAAAACCTGACCTCGAAAGTCAAGGCCGGTGACCTGGTGCGCTATGTGGCGGAGCAGGTGGACGGCAAGGGCGGTGGCCGCCCCGATATGGCCCAGGGTGGTGGCAACAACCCTGCCGCCCTGGACGGTGCCCTGGATTCGGTATATGGCTGGGTGGAGAAGCATGTCCAGGCGTGAAACTCCTTCGCATTCTCGTTAATTTGGTGTTTAATCTGGCGGTTTTTGGCTTTTTTAAAGAATAATTCATTTCAGGGGAAGTAACTATTCATGAGCTTGATCGTGTCATGAGCCTGATCGTGCAGAAATATGGCGGTACTTCGGTTGGCACTGTCGAGCGGATCGAGGCCGTCGCCAGCAAGGTCGCCGGCTATAGAGCTGCCGGCCACGATCTGGTGGTAGTGGTTTCGGCCATGAGTGGAGAAACCAATCGCCTAATCGCCCTGGCCAACCAGATACAGGCAGTGCCGACCCCGAGGGAAATGGATACCCTGGTGTCCACCGGCGAACAGGTCACCATTGCCCTGCTGACCATGGCCCTGCACCAATTGGGTTGCGATGCCCGTTCCTATACCGGTGGCCAGGTGCAGATCCTTACCGACAGCGCCCACACCAAGGCCCGCATTGAGACTATCGACGTTCACCGCATCGAAGCTGATCTGGATCAGGGCAGGGTGGTCGTCGTGGCGGGCTTTCAGGGTGTCGATGCCGAAGGAAACATCACCACCCTTGGCCGTGGCGGATCCGATACCACCGCAGTGGCCCTGGCAGCGGCACTACAGGCCCATGAATGCCAGATCTATACCGACGTCGACGGTGTCTATACCACTGATCCGCGGGTCGTGGCCAAGGCCCGCCGACTCGACCGAATCACCTTTGAGGAAATGCTGGAAATGGCCAGCCAGGGCTCAAAGGTCCTGCAGATACGTTCGGTGGAATTTGCCGGCAAGTACAAGGTACCCCTGCGGGTGCTGTCCAGCTTTAAGGATGGTCCCGGTACACTCATCTCCCTGGAGGATAATGACGAAATGGAAAAACCGGTGGTTTCTGGCATTGCCTTCAATCGGGACGAAGCCAAACTGACGATCCTTGGCATTCCCGACAATCCCGGCGTCGCATACAAGATACTGGGGCCCGTGAGCCAGGCCAATATTGAAGTCGATGTCATCGTACAGAATGTGTCCCAGGACGGTACCACTTCCCTCACTTTCACCGTGCACCGCAACGACATGGCCAAAGCCAGGAAAATCCTGGAACAGGTCGCCCAGCAAATAGGACCCTGTCAGGTGATCACCGACGACCGTATCGTCAAGGTCTCTCTGGTGGGAGTTGGCATGCGTTCCCATGCCGGTGTTGCGGCACGGATGTTTGAAGCCCTGGCAAGGGACAATATCAATATCCAGATGATTACCACGTCGGAAATCAAGATCACCGTCGTCATCGAGGAAAAGTATCTGGAACTGGCTGTCCGCGCTCTGCATTCGGCTTTTGAACTGGACCAGCCCGATCGAACAGAGTGACCCGGCAACACCGCTTGCCAGCCCCGGAGTTCATACCCCCAACTGTATGCGGTTCTGCTATAGTCTCAATTGACGAGGCCGAGATATACGGCAATCGTAGACCGCGGGAAACAATAAGACTAATCCCGCCGGCAACAAAGGATGCATGGAAACATGCAAAATTCAGTATAGGAGAACAACATAATGTTAATTCTGACAAGACGGGTAGGAGAAACCCTTGTTATAGGCGATGACGTTACCGTAACCGTGCTTGGCGTCAAGGGAAACCAGGTTCGCCTGGGTGTCAATGCGCCCAAGGATGTGTCGGTGCACAGGGAAGAGATTTACCAGAGAATTCAGCAGGAAAAACAACAGGAACACAGCTAGCCCGAGCCCCTTTGATTTTCCTCGTCTTGTGATATGATGCCGCCCTCTTTTGAGGGTGGTTTCATTTTCACAGGCTGTGGTTGGTCATTGACAGTCCGGGCTGTTTCATTGGCCGCCGTTGGTAAACTACCACTCAGACGATAATATACCCGTGATTTTGACAAATGCGCTGACTCCATATAATGGCTGTGATGCGGATATGAAAGCAAAGCGCGCCATGGTTGTGACTTCTGCCGCCATTCAAGCAGAGGGAGTTCAGCGAAAGGTTTTACGGTGAGGTGGCCGAGCGGCTGACAAAATGCTGGCATTTTGGGCAACCGCAGGTTGATCCCGCAGGGACGAGGAGCGAAGCGACGAAGCAACGCGCGACCCGGGGAGTGCCTCCCGCCACCATTTAAGCGGAGGGGTTTTACGAAAAGTTTTACGGTGAGGTGGCCGAGCGGCTGAAGGCGCTCCCCTGCTAAGGGAGT
>QJWQ01000082.1 GCA_003235325.1 Gammaproteobacteria bacterium
GGCCGGCTGGTCGATGGATTCGTGGCCGGCCTGCTCGGTCCAGCTTTTCGGCCCGTGGGGCTCCAGCCGGCAGTGGTGGAATACCGCGCGAATACCAATATTGGTTTCGTTGGCCAACAGCAGAATTCCCAGGAGCAGCACCATCAGCGCCTTCACCACCGTCGCGTCGAGACCGTGCAACAGGGGCAAATGTGCCACCAGATGCTCGCCGACGGCCAGGACCCAGGGTGCGACAGCAAAGCCCGGCCCAAAAGAGGCCAGGTAGCCGGGAATAAGGATCAGCGCCGCCAGGCTCAGGAGCCGGAAGCCCCGGGCGAGATCGACACGCCGCTCAAACACGGCCGCCACCAGTGTAACCGCAACCACCGTCAACACCGCGCCGGCCAGCGCCAGGTTCCAGCCAAAGGCCAGCAGCAACAGTCCTCCCTGTACCGCCCCCAGTATCGCCGCCCCCCGGTTGCCCAGCGGACCATCCCGGGTCAGGTATACCAGTCGCGGCAACAGCATAAGGTTGGCAAAAATCAGAAACTCGAGCGTCATCGCTGTCCTCGGCAGTTGCGCCTTATCCCCAGTGGCCGGACCCGATTCCCGCCATGGTCTGGTCCTCTGATGTCAACCGATGTCGTGGCCTATGAGTTTGACAAAAGCTGGTCATCGATCATCTGGCTGGTTGAACTCAGTATAGCGGCAATGACCTGCAAAGCCCCCTGGTGAATATTCTTGTACACCGCCTGCCCGGAGATACCGACGGCGGCGGCCACGGCGTCGACCCTGACGCCTGACAACAACTGGCTAAATATCTCCAGGCGATTTTTTCGCCACTTGTCGCGCTCGTGAGAAACCAGATCCAGGCTGGCGCTGGTCAGGGACTGGGCAGAGGACAGCCCGAGAATTCGATACCAGCCATGGTCGTTCTTCAGCTGCCCCAGGGCTTCCCGGGCCCGGTGAAAAGCCGGACCGTCCATACCGATGGCAGCGTCCGGGTTGATGCCGGTATCCAGGCTGCCGACGCCAACCCCAAAGCGAATACGCACCGGGTCCAGGGCGGCTTCGATGGCGAAAATGACTCGCCACAGTCCTTGAGCATGGCCAAGCAGAGCCTGGAATTCATCCCCCAGGGTAATGGTCAACGGCGACAACAGGCCCAGGGCTTCCGCCTCCCGGTTGAGGTCAGAGCATACAGTGCGTAACTGCTGCTGGACCCGCTCCCTTGGCTCGCCGCCACCCAGGTCACGCGACCCCCGGAGGTCGCCGATCAATGCCAGGTACTCCTTCATATTAAACCTATATGGTTGTATTTCTTTTATTTAAACCATTTCGATTTAAATAGCAAGAGGCTATTTCCTTTTACTCGCGCTGTTTACCTGACTTGATCCAAAGGGCTTGACTTGCAAAGTAAGTATTGCCGGACGGCCGGGGACAAGGAACGGTTCACCGGCTCAGAATAGCCAGAAAAGCCCGGGGGGTGGCACCGATCCGATTTTTGAACCTCTATAGCCGACATTTCAATCCGGTTGAATAGTTTAAATTTAAACCATATTAGTTGTTTTTTTATAGGCAGGATGCACAAAGCCGGATAGCGCAATCCGATAGCCCACCCGACTGTACACCTGGCACCACAAGCCAAATAAGGGAAAACAATGGAACTGATACATTTTGGCTATTAGACGCGAGAAACTTCATTGCCTACTTTTAACCCGTAGGCCACCGTATGCGACACGCGAGTAAACTCCCGGGGGCGAGTGCCAGGCAGTGCCTGAACAGGACACCGCCAACCAGAGCCAGCGGGGGGCAAAACTTGCAGAAACAAAAAACAAGGTTCATTTCGGTCGAAAAACCTGGCAAACGCCGTTCGGTGGTCAGGGAGATAACAATGACGACCCACGCTGAAACCGCAAGCAGTTTCGCTGTCACCGAAAATTTTCGAACACCGCTGCTTTACCTGCTGATTGCCCTCTGCCTCCTGCTTGTGGCTGGCGCTTCCCGGGCGGAACGGCCGCTACCGGTTCCAGTTGGCAGTAGCGACGAATCCGCCGTTCGGCAGGCAACTTCACCGGAGCAGGTCTTGCCACGCCAGGTGCCAGCGAAAGCTGCTTCAAAAGAAAAAAATGCTCTAGCAGAAAGTGATTCAACAAAAGATAGCGCTTCAGCGACAGATAGCGCCTCAATAAAAAGAGTCCCGCAGAAACTCCTGCTCAGCTACCTGACCGACAAGACCACTTTTACCCTCATCGACGCCCGCAGCCCCGACGAGTTTGGCCAGGGCCACGTGGAGGGCGCCATTAACATTCCCTTTGATTCGCTTCAGGACCACCTGTCACTGCTGCCGGAGGACAAGGCAGCGCCGTTGGTGGTCTATTGCCGATCCGGCCGCCGGGCCGGCCTGCTGCAACTGTCCCTGGCGGAGCGTGGCTATAGCAACGTACGCGTATTACCCAGCGAGCAATTGCTGTTCGACGGCGATCTCATCGTCTTTAACTGTGGCGTCTAACCCTAATCTCAGGAAGGAATATCCCATGAAACATATCCTGATCCTGCCGCTGCTGCTCCTTGCATTCGGCAGCCTGGCTCAACCCCTGGGCCTGCCGCCAGTGTCAATACCCGAGGACAATCCGCTGACACCAGAAAAAATCGCCCTGGGGAAAAAGCTGTTTAACGATACCCGCTTCAGCAGCGACGGCACCGTCAGTTGTAGCACCTGTCACGATGCCACCAAGGCCTTTACCGACAGCCCCCTGCAGGTCTCCAAAGGTATCAACGGGCTGACCGGAACCCGCAATGCGCCAACGGTGGTCAACGCCGCCTATAACAAGACCCAGTTCTGGGACGGCCGCTCACCGAGCCTGGAGGACCAGGCCCAACACCCGTTCCTGAACCCGGTGGAAATGGGTCTGCCCAGCCACCAGCCGATCCTGGATATCATCGCCGCTGACGGCAACTATCAGGAAGCCTTCAAGTCCGCGTTTGGCACCAGTGGCCAGGACATCACCATGGATCAGGTGCTCAAGGCCATCGCCTCCTTTGAGCGCACCCAGGTCGCGGGGGACAGTCGCTTCGATCGCTTCTACTTTGGCGGCGACAGCGACGCCCTCAGCGACGCCGAACAGCGGGGCCTGACGGTGTTCCTGGGCCAGGGACGCTGCATATCCTGCCACGTCATCGAGCAGGACCAGGCGGTATTCACCGACCACAAGTTCCACAATATCGGTGTCGGCGTCAATGAACTGGGGGACAAGATCATCCCCCTGGCCCAGGCCTTTATGGAAGCCAAGGCCAAGGGTATCGACGTCGATGTGGCCGTGCTCTCGGACGTTGACACCTCACATCTGGGACGCTTTGCCGTCACCGAGGAACTGAGCGACCTGGGGGCCTTCAAGACCTCCACCCTGCGCAACATTGCCGTCACCGCGCCCTATATGCACAACGGCAGCCTCAAGGACCTGCGGGAAGTGGTGGTGCACTACAACAATGGCGGCGCTCTCGATGAAAACACCGTGATCACGCCCTACCTGAGCGGCGGCATTCGGCCCCTCAACCTCAGCGATGAACAGATTGACGACCTGGTCGCCTTCCTGGAAACCCTGACCTCACCCGGCTTCAGGGCCCCGGCAACGGAAACCGCGCAAGCCGCTATCGCCGGC
The DNA here is from genome assembly GCA_003235325.1 of Gammaproteobacteria bacterium. Lineage (GTDB taxonomy): Bacteria > Pseudomonadota > Gammaproteobacteria > Pseudomonadales > Porticoccaceae > SZUA-272. The sequence continues at coordinate 3,642 of QJWQ01000082.1, forward strand.
AACTGACAGGAGAACAGCCATGAGCAACTCAAGACGGGATTTTCTGAAAGCGGGCTCCGCGGCCTTGGTGGCCGGCATGCTGCCTGTCAGTCTGGTGAAACTGGCCTTTGCCGAATCAGCCGAGAATTTCACCTTTGCCTACATCTCCGACTCCCACATCCAGCAGATCAAGGGCAGCAAGTTTGTTCGCAACTGGGACCAGGGTCTGCGGCGGGCCGTGGCCGAAGCCAATCTGCTGACGCCAAAACCGGACTTCGTGGTTTTTGGCGGCGACCTGGCGCAACTGGGCAGCAAACCGGAACTGGACCACGGCGCTGAAATGCTCTCGGCCCTGAAATACAAGACCTACATGGTGATGGGCGAGCACGATTACTACCTGGACCTGGGTGAATACTGGAGCAAGCTCTACGGCGATCATTTCTACAGTTTCGATCACAAGGGCGTGCACTTTGTGGTGCTGAACAGCATCATCACCTACGACGACTGGACCTACAATCGCTGGGAATCCCCCGAGCGGCGCATGAATGAAATGGCCGGCCTGGACAACCCCAACGGCTCGCCGTTCATGGTGGGCAAGGCCCAACTGGACTGGCTGCGAAAGGATCTCGCCGATGTCAATAGCAAAACGCCGGTTGTGGTGTTCTCCCACTCGCCGATCCAGAAAATCTACAGGGGCTGGAATTTCTGGACCGAGGACGCCGAGGACGTGCAAAAGCTGCTGAAGCGGTTCAGGAAGGTCAACGTCATCTACGGCCATGTACACCAGATTCAGTACAACCAGATCGGTAACATCGCCTTCAACTCGGTGATGTCCACTGCCTGGCCCTGGCCCTATCCCCAGAGCTACGCCCTGGCCGAGAGCCACCTGCCGATCCTGACCGTACCCATGAATCGGGCCGACCCCTTTGACGAGCGGGATGCCACCGGCTGGCAGTTCATGAATATGCACACCGGCCGGGTCGACCTCAGCTACAATCTGTACGGCAATGACAACCGCACCGTTGCCTGGAACGACAAACAGAAACGCCCCGAGGACCGCGCCTTCCAGGACGAAGACGCCCGCGTTGCCCCTCAGACCCATTACTGATTGCTGGAGGCTCCAATGAAACCCCTGATACCAGTTATCGCCCTTGCGGCCAGCGTGGCCGGCGCTGTTGCCACAGCCGACGAGTTCCGCGACGAGGATGTCGCCCGCTGGCAGGCCCAGTTTGACGAGGTGGCCGCCGAGGGCAGAAGCCTGTGGACCAGTGCCGACCTGGGCACCAATGGCGTGGTCTGCGCCCAGTGCCACCCCAACGCCGCCAACACCCACCCGGAGACCTACCCCAAGTTCCAGAAGCAGCTGGGCAAGGTGGTCCACCTGTGGCAGATGATTAACTGGTGCATCACCAATCCCCTGGAAGGCCAGGCCCTGGCCGCTGACAGTCCGGAAATGACCGCAATCCAGGCCTATGTCTACAAGGAACGCACGGGAGTGCCACTGGCACCCGGCAAACACTGATGGCTACGCTGGTATGGCATCGGCTCTTCGCCACCTGGCACCGGCAGGGCTAAATTGCCAATCGCAAAATATAGTAAAAAAAAGGCGGTGCCTTGCGG
>QJWQ01000046.1 GCA_003235325.1 Gammaproteobacteria bacterium
GATGCCTGGGTCGAAGCCATTCCCTTTCTGGAAACCCGCAACTACGTACAAAATGTTCTGGCGTTTTCCGCAATCTATGCCCATCACCTGGGCAACGACAAAACCATGCTTAGCGAGCATGAACGCCTTGTAACTTTGTGAACGCAACACCAGCGCCCCTGGTCGATATCGGCGTCAATCTAAGTCACAACCAGTTCAGGAAGGATCTGCCATCGGTGATGCTGGACGCCGCCAGAGCCGGTGTCGGCGACTGTATTCTGACCGGCACCAGTGAGCAGGTCAGCGAAGAGGTATTGCAACTTTGCAGAACTCATTCAGGCAAATCTCCCTGTCGACTTTTTTGCACTGCGGGTATCCATCCCCACGATGCTCGCCAATTCACATCAGAGAGCCTCGATCATCTGGCAACACTGGCCAAAAACGCGGAAGTGGTGGCCATTGGCGAAACCGGGCTCGATTTCAATCGTGACTATTCCCCCAGACCGGATCAGGAAAAGGTATTCCAGGCGCAACTGCAACTGGGCGCAGAATTGCAGTTGCCACTGTTCATGCATGAGCGCGATGCCCATGAGCGCCAACTGGCTATCATCAAGGACTTTCGGGACTTTATCTCGGACGGGGTCATCCACTGTTTTACCGGGAACAGAAAAGCCCTGTTCAACTACCTGGACCTGGGTTTGTATATCGGCATCACCGGCTGGATCTGTGATGAACGCCGCGGTCTGGAATTGCGGCAACTGGTGGCCAGTATTCCCCTGGATCGTTTGCTGCTGGAGACGGACGCTCCCTACCTGCTTCCGGGTAACCTGCCGGTCAAACCCAAAAACCGGCGCAATGAACCGGCTTTTTTGCCAAGGGTGCTGGAGATGGTGGCATTGCACCGTCCGGAACAGGCTGTGGATATCGCCCAGGCGACAACGGCCTCAGCCTACCGGTTTTTTCGGCTGCCACCCTTATCCGGGATTGGCATGGAATACAACAGTGATAGCGAATCGCATTTGACCCGCTAGTTATCTTTTTTATTGCCCTGACAACATTCGTTTCAGCTGTCCTGCAGTAAAAGGCCAGCCCTTTTCAACACCCGCCGTTGTCGAAACCACCGGAATAATGCTGCCGTAGCGCTCCCTGAGCTGTGCATCGCGGTCGATATTGACTTCCCGCAATCGCCAGTCGGAACCGGTAATTACCTGGTAGATTAACTGTCGAGCCTGTTCGCACAGATGACAATGCTCACCTGTATACAGGGTTAGGCTGCGCTCAGACATCAACCATTACCTGATCCCGGGTTTCTGCCTGCAATAAATCATCCAGGTCCTTCGGCAAGTAGGACGAAGCGAGGCGCAGCGATGCCTGCCACAGTTGCTTTTGAACCTGGTGGTCAAGCGCCGCCGGATGGGGTGCTGCTTCCTTCATCTTGAAAAAAAACTTGCCACTGAAGCCGCCTGCTTCTGCATCAAGTGCCAGTCGGCACAAAGGTGCCGCGCCCTCCTCTGCCTGCTTCAGGACAATGCCTGAAAACAAGGTCACCGCCAGCTTCGCCAGCAGGCTGCTATTACTGACCAGATTGGTGGCAATAAGCCCCGGGTGAACGCTGTTACAGGCGATCTCCCTGTCCTGTAGCAGGCGGGCCAGTGTGCAGGCAAAGATGGTGTTGGCCAACTTGCTGTTGGCATAGGCCTTGTAGGCCTTGAATGTATGTTTGTTGTAATTGATATCCTCGAGAAAATCCGGATTGCCCTTGTAGTGTGCATTGGAACTGGTAATCACAATACGCGAACGGCGGTAGAGGTTGGGCAGCAACCAGGCCACCAGCACAAAATGGGCCAGGTGATTGACGGCAAAGGTGGACTCAATGCCCTGGTTACTGCGTTTCGCCCTGCGAAGGAGAATACCCGCGTTGCAGATAAGCAACTCAATGATCGGATAGCGCTGGCGAATGGCTTCAGCACACCGTCGGACAGAGAGCAAATCCTCCAGATCGCAGGGTATAAAATCAGTCTGGACTCTCGGGCAGTGAATCAGCATGCCAGCCCTCAAACTGGCTGCTTTGCCGGCATCGCGACAGGGAATAACCAGTTTGTATCGCTCCCTGGCCAACTGGTGTGCAAGCGCGGTTCCGATACCACTGGTCGCGCCGGTTACCACCGCAATCTTTTGCATCTTCGGTTCTGCCATTGATAAAAATATCCAATTGTTAGTGAAATATCTTAACAGTAAATCTAGTGGCAGTCCCTCGGTAAAAGTCCTTGCCGTACGTCCCTGGTCCGGCCCTGTTCTGGTACCCCTGGAGGCATCAAGATGCTTTACAATGGTCCATTTTCCGCAAATACCGGAGTACGAATGACCAACTCGAAGCCAGGATCCGCTTTTGAATTTTTACGCGGTCAGCGCGTGGATTCCCTCAATCTCAGCGTTGAAGAATACCTTCACCGGGAAACCGGCGCACAGCATATTCATCTGAGAAGCGAAAACCCGGAAAACGTTTTTCTGGTAGCCCTTCGAACCGTTCCCCATGATTCAACTGGCGTGGCTCACATCCTGGAACACACAGCACTCTGTGGCAGCAAGAAATTTCCGGTGCGGGATCCATTCTTCATGATGATTCGCCGGTCACTGAATTCTTTCATGAATGCAATGACCAGTTCCGACTGGACGGCCTATCCCTTTGCCAGTCAGAACCGCAAGGACTTTCAGAACTTGCTGGAGGTGTATCTGGACGCTGTTTTTTTCTCCCGTCTTGACCCTCTGGATTTCGCCCAGGAGGGCCATCGACTGGAGTTCAGCGATCCCGACAACCCGGACTCAACCCTGGAATTCAAGGGCGTCGTCTTCAATGAAATGAAAGGGGCCATGAGTTCCGTCACGTCGACCCTGTGGCATACCCTGACCAAATACCTGTATCCCACCACCACCTATCATTTCAACAGTGGCGGTGAACCGGATTGTATTCCCAACCTGTCGTACACCCAGTTACTGGAGTTCTACCGGTCCCATTATCACCCCAGCAATGCCATCTTCCTGACCTTTGGCGACATACCCGTCGGTGAACTCCAGGAAAAGATCCAGGCACTGGCCCTGTCGAAGTTCCCCAGACGTGATCTGCAAATCTCCGTTCCCGATGAAAGTCGCTACCTGTCTCCGATCAGTGTCGAAGAGGCCTACGCCTTTGACGAACCCGGGGATACCACCCAAAAAACCCATATCATCCTCGGCTGGCTGCTGGGCAAGTCCACCGATCTGCTGTCGACAATGGAAGCGCACCTGCTGGCCAGTGTACTGCTGGACAACAGCGCTTCACCTCTGCAAAAAGCGCTGGAAACCACCGATCTCGGCACCGCCCCCTCTCCCCTTTGCGGACTTGATGATTCCCAAAAAGAGCTATGTTTTGTCTGCGGCATCGAGGGTAGTGAGCCGGAACGGGCCCTGGCGACAGAAAAGCTGATTCTTGATGTCCTGACACAGGTGGTCGAGACGGGGATAGCGGAAGAACAGGTGGCAGCCAGCCTGCACCAGCTTGAACTGCAACAACGGGAAATTACCGGCGACCATTATCCCTATGGCCTGCAATTGCTGATGACCGCCCTGACCAGCGCCACCCATCGAGGCGACCCCATAGCCCTGCTCGATCTCGACCCGGTACTGGATACCCTGCGCAATAACATCAAGGATCCGGAGTACATCAAGAACCTTGCACGCAAGCTGTTGCTGGAAAATCAACACCGGGTAAGATTGGTATTGCGCCCGGATCCCGGTCTGTCAGCCCGTCGGCTCCAGGCCGAGTCTGTACGGCTGGCAGCTATCAAAGCCGGTCTCGACGATGAGCAAAAGCAATCCATTGTCCAGCAGGCGCAGGCGCTTCAGGCCCGGCAGAACCACAAAGACGACGAGTCCATTCTGCCCAAGGTAGGACTGGAGGACATTCGCCCGGAGATGGCCTATGTGGCGCCGGACGAACGGGTCGACCTGCCGCTGCCTCTAACCAGCTACAAGGCCGGCACCAATGGCCTGGTCTATCAGGAAATCGTGCTCTCCTTGCCTGAACTGGACGATGACCTTCTGGAATTGCTTCCGGTCTACACCGACGTCCTTACCGAACTTGGTGTTGGTTATCGAAGCTACCTCGACACCCAGCTCTGGCAATCCCGGGTATGCGGCGGCATCAATGCCTATGCCTCGGCCCAGAGCCGCCCGGAAAACATCAACGACCTGCGTGGACACCTGGTTCTCTCCGCCAAGGGACTGGCCCGCAACCAGGCTGAGCTCAGCAACCTGATGCAGGAAACCCTGTCCGGTGTCCGCTTTGACGAACTGGACCGGATCAGGGAATTGGTGGCCCAGCGCCGGGCTCGCCGGGAAAACGCCATTACCGGCAGTGGCCACAGCCTGGCTATGCTGGCCGCAGCCAGCGGCTTTGGTCCCGGTGCCCGCCTGGCAAATCGCTGGGGCGGTCTCAAAGGCATTCAGTCGCTCAAGGCCCTGGATCAGAGCCTGAACGAGCCCGCCAGCCTGGAAAACCTGTCGGAAAAACTTGCCAGCATTCACCGGCGCATTGTCGAGTCTCCGCGGCAATTCCTGCTGGTGGGAGAAGAAGACAAGCTGGCCGGGTATAAGAGCCGACTGTACTCGGTGTTCAGCCTTCCGGAGGGCGATGATTTCCGACCCTTTGCCATGGCGGACTCAAATCCGCAACCGGTCGCACAGCTTTGGCAAGCAAGTACCCAGGTAAACTTCTGCGCCAGAGCCTATGCCACTGTTGCCATGGATCATCCGGATGCCGCGCCCCTGACTGTTCTGGGAGGATTTCTCCGCAACGGCTATCTGCACCGGGCCATTCGGGAGCAGGGCGGCGCCTATGGTGGCGGCGCCAGCCAGGACAGCCAGAGCGGCAGTTTCCGCTTTTACTCCTACCGGGACCCTCGCATCGAGGGCACTCTGGAAGACTTTGACCGATCCCTGGGTTGGCTTAAGGAGAACAAGCACGAGTGGCAGCAGGTTGAAGAAGCCATTCTCGGCGTCATCAGTGCCATTGACAAGCCTGGCTCGCCGGCCGGGGAAGCCAGACACACCTATCACGCTGAACTCCATGGCAGAACCCGCGAAAAACGGGAGCTGTTCCGCAATCGGGTAATACAGGTATCCCTCGAGGATCTGTTGCGGGTAGCCGACACGTATCTGGTACCGGTAAAGGCCAGCACAGCGGTGATCACCAACCCAGACAGAGCGCAGACCCTGGCTTCCCTGGAACTGGACACCTTCAGCCTGTAACCGACGGGCTGCGATCTGACTGCCTGTTATCACAACCGGTAATCAATATAAATGCCCCCTTTCATCTTAACTGTCGGTCTCGGAAAGGTGCCACAACTGCTTGTTTTAAATGATTACCAGAGTTCCCGATGTCCTGAGACCAATGGCAACACAGGCCCGTGCCGATGTTGACCGACATTAATCTATGCCGGATAAAAGACTGTGGACCAGCCAGGATAATGGTGTGACCGAAACCGAACGAGACAACCTGTTCGCCCTGCCCCTCGGCAGCAAGGCCGACTTTGTTTTCGATGAAAAAGTCGCCAGGGTCTTTCCGGATATGATCAGGCGATCAGTACCCGGCTACGAGTCGATCATTGCCATGACCGGCACCCTGGCCGGGCGTTTCGCCACCGCAGGCAGCCGCTGTTACGATCTCGGCTGTTCCCTCGGCGCGTCCATCCTGGCAATGCAGCGCGCTATCCGGGATCGCGATTGTCAAATTACGGGAATCGACAATTCTCAGGACATGCTTGATCGCTGCCGCCTGGTTCTGGGGGAAAGCAGGGACCTTCCCCGGGTGGAACTGATTTGCGGGGATATACGTTCCGCCAGGATAGAAAATGCCTCGGTGGTCGTTCTCAATTTCACCCTGCAATTTATCCCGGTCGCGGAACGCCAGGCGCTGCTGGGCCATATTTTTGCCGGGCTCAATCCAGGAGGCATTCTGGTGTTGTCTGAAAAAGTCAGCTTTTCCGACGTCAGGCACGACCAGTTGATGATTGCCCTGCATCATGATTTCAAGCGGGCCCGGGGTTACACTGACCTGGAGATCAGCCAGAAACGAAGCGCCCTGGAACATGTCCTGATCCCGGAAACCCTGGACGTGCATCGGCAAAGACTGCGCCGGTGCGGATTTCACTCCGTCGATGTCTGGTTTCAATGTTTTAACTTTGCGTCGTTGCTAGCCATCAAGGCACCGGAGTCAACTTGACAGGTTTGTCAACCCGGACGAGAGACATCCAGAATACCCAATGTCTTCTGATTGCAACTTGAGAGACGGACTTTTAGCCTTGAAAATCCCGACTATTAGTAACTGACTTGAGGAAAATACGATGTCACTGAAGGATAGCGCCACCGGCTACAGTTGGCTGTCGATAGTCTTGCACTGGCTCGCGGCAGCTTCGGTAATCACCCTCTATGTCATCGGCGATATGGCCGGAGATGCCGGTCGGGAGGAAAGGCGCCAATTGATTGGCCTGCATATCTCCATCGGCCTGTCGGTCTACCTGATTCTCTGGGCCAGAATCTTCTGGCGGGCTTTTAACACGCGGCCGGATCCCGTGCCGCAGACGAAATACCTGGCATTTCTCGCCCAATGGGTTCCGGTTGTTTTACTGGCAGCAATCGCCGTCATGCTGATCAGCGGGCCGCTTGCGGTCTGGTCCGGGGGGCGCCCTATGTCAATTTTTGGCCTGATTGAGTTGCCCTCGCCCATGGACGAAATGGAAACCCTGCACGAATTTCTGGAAGAAGTGCACGAAGTCGGTGCCAATATCATTCTGGCGGGATTTATCCTGCACATGGCCGGTGTGCTCAAGCACCTCATCCTAAATCGCGATGGCACCTTGCGCCGAATGCTGGTACCGGCCAATCGATCGAATGCGGCAGAGGATTGAATTGCCATTGATGACCGTACCCGGTCGATGATCGATTACAGGCCCCTGCTCCATTGGCTGGACCACCAGCCCGGATTGCGTGCATGGAGCCAGCATCTGCCCGATCAGATCAACGAGGGACTATCCGAGGCCCGCTGGGGTGATCGGCCACAATGGCAACAGGTCTTGATGAATCTGCCGGCCATCTACCCCTCCCGGCTGGATTTCCGCGACGGTGTCACCATCGGCAGACGGGCTGACTGCAGCGATCAGACTCGGGCACACTTGCAGCAAACCCTGATGGGGCTGCACCCCTGGCGCAAGGGGCCGCTGTGCCTGTTTGACCTGGAAATTGACACCGAATGGCGTTCAGACTGGAAGTGGCAGCGATTATCGCCTCATATTGCACCGCTGACCGGTCGGCATGTCCTCGATGTCGGTTGCGGCAACGGCTATTACTGCCTGCGCATGTCGGGCGCTGGCGCAGAACGGGTGATCGGCATTGACCCCTCAGCCAAGTTCGTTTACCAGTTTTACGCCATCAAGCACTTTTGTGCCCATCTGCCGGTGGACGTCCTGCCCCTGGGCATCGAGCAGATGCCGCCCGGATTGCGGGGATTTGATACCGTGTTTTCCATGGGTGTGCTCTACCATCGAAAGGACTACCAGGCCCATATCGCTGAATTGCACGGTTGTCTGAAACCGGGTGGACAACTGGTGCTGGAAACGCTGATTCTGGATTCCGGGCAGGATGAGTTACTGGTGCCAGAGGGGCGATACGCCAAGATGCGCAATGTCTGGGCAATTCCTTCGCCACCCCGTGTATTGAACTGGCTCTTGCGTGCAGGCTTCAGCGACCCTCGCCTGGTGGATACTAACCGCACCAGTGTCCGGGAACAGCGCAGCACGGACTGGATGCGATTTGAATCACTGAGTGACTTCCTGAACCCGGTCAATCCGGTTCAGACTGTTGAGGGCTACCCGGCGCCGGTACGTGGAATTTTTGTCGCGGAAACATCCCGTTAACGAATGCCTTCCCGATGCCGTTAACGGCGCCCCTGCTGTCCGGTCCGGCAAAGGTTTACTGCCGATCCGGAGTAATGACGGTTAGCTTCCTGAAATTATTCCTTTTCTTCCTCCATGGCTTCCACTACCAGGCTCAGCCCGCTGTAAGAAGAGTCCGGTTCCGAATCCGTTGACGGCGCGGAACCCGAAGGTCCTTTTTCCGCTTCGGCGTAGAGTTTGATCTTGAGCCGCAGGTTATTGGCGGAATCGGCATTTTTTAGGGCCTCGTTAAGGGAAACCTTGCCGGAGATATAGAGCTTGTACAGAGCGGTATCAAAGGTCTGCATGCCGAGGTTTTCCGATTTCTGCATGATCTCCTTGATCCCGTCCACCTGTCCCCGCTGTATCAGTTGCTTGACCGTGGGTGTGCCCAGCAGGATTTCAATGGCGGCCGTGCGTTTGCCATCCACCGTCGGGATCAGTCGCTGGGAAACAAAAGAGCGCAGATTCAGCGACAGGTCCAGCAACAGCTGGTTGCGTCGCTCTTCCGGAAAAAAGTTGATGATTCGGTCAAGTGCCTGGTTGGCGTTGTTGGCGTGCAGCGTCGAAATGCAGAGATGTCCGGTTTCGGCAAATGCTATGGCGTGCTCCATGGTTTCCCGGTCACGAATTTCACCAATCAGGATAACGTCAGGCGCCTGTCGCAGCGTGTTTTTCAACGCGGCTTCGTAAGACCGGGTATCACTGCCCACCTCTCGCTGATTAACAATGCTTTTCTTGTGAGGATGAATAAACTCGATGGGGTCCTCGACGGTGATGATATGGCCGGCGCTATTGGCATTGCGATAATCGATGAGAGCAGCAAGAGAAGTCGACTTGCCTGAACCGGTGGCGCCGACGAACAGAACCAGCCCGCGCTTGGCCATGATAACTTCTTTCAAAACCTCGGGCAGACCCAACTTGTCTGCCGAGGGGATTTCAGTAACGATATTGCGGGCGACTATCGAACACTCGTTGCGCTGCTTGAAGATGTTGACCCGGAAGCGGCCAACACCGGGAATACTGTAAGCCAGGTTCATTTCCAGTTCCCGGTCAAACTCCTTGCGCTGCTCCTCGTCCATAAGACCATCAGCGATCTGGCTGATGTCGCCCGGCTTCAGTTCCTCATTGCCAAAGGTCGTCAGCTTGCCGTGAAACTTGGCGCTTGGCGGTGCGCCGGTACTCAGGTACAGGTCAGACCCGTCTTCCCGGGCAAGGCGGGTCAGATAATCGTCAAAATTCATTTTTCCCTCGCTACAGACTTCAAGTCACTGGATGTGTTGCTGATTTTACCCTCTGCTGCTGTCTAATTTTCAGTGGCTATTCATCTATTCGGAGGCGTATTTGTGAGACCTTTCGCATTATCCGCAATCGATAATCCGGGCCCTGTTCATCTTGACGGAACCCCGGGGGTCTCATATAGTACGCGCCCTCACGCGCTCGTAGCTCAGCCGGGCTGGAGCAGCTGGGGAGAAAGCATGCTTTCTCCAGTGACAGCGCCACTTGCCCTGCCTGGCAAGTGGCCGGGGGCCAAGTCGAAGGCTTGGCCGAGTACCTTGGTACTCTATCCCGCGCCTTCCCTGGATGGATCGATGCGAGTCAAAATTACGTTCGGTTAAATACGCGCTCGTAGCTCAGCTGGATAGAGTACCTGGCTACGAACCAGGCGGTCGGAGGTTCGAATCCTCCCGAGCGCGCCAGTAACTTTCGGGTGCATTCCGGTCACCAAGGCACCACCGGATATCGGTGACCCGTTTCTTTGGGCGAAAGTTTCCGCCCAAAGGCTTTGCCCCTCTCTCCTTTTGGTCAACATCCCAACGCTCAATCCTCCAGAACTGACAAGTTACACATTGACATTGACCACCCCGATGCCATCTTTTGGCTCGCTGTCACCCTAATCGGATTGTTATGCCGGTTCTATTTGGGAGGACCGGGGGCAGCGGTTTTAGCAATTCGGGCATTTGGGATTCTGTGAGTGGGGTATCCGTACTGACCGCTTCCTTATATCAGCGATCCTCGCATGGCTTGGCCGGACTCCGGATTACAGACCTGGCAGGACGCACGGCATCTCCCCGATTGGCAGATTCCCAGGCTGCCAGCCCCGGAAATCTCTGCACGCTATCTGATAGATAACCATTTATTTTCCTTTCTTTCGGCGCACTCGAGCCGGGGCGGAGCCGGCTTTTTGACCCGCCTGAGGGTCATTTCGACATCTGAATTGCACCGCATCGATACCCTGCCACCGTTCAGCAATCGATTGCAGCTAAATGCTGCACTGCAGCATAAAAGGTGCTATGATGCACTGCACAAATACTCCTCAACCTAACCACGAGGACAGGGTCATGAAAGACCAAATACAGCAAACTCGCCTTTCAAGAGAGATGAAGCGTCGTCTTGATACCTATTATTCTCAAGCTGATGCCATCATTCTTGCCCGTCAGAATCCCATAACGGGACTGTTGCCGGCCAGCACCGCAATCACGGTGCACGGGGACTATACCGACGCCTGGGTGCGGGACAATGTTTACAGCATACTGGCGGTATGGGGCCTCGCTCTCGCCTATCGTCGCAACGATGAAGACGAGGGTCGGGCCTACCACCTCGAACAGAGCGTAGTTAAGTTGATGCGCGGTCTGCTGACCGCAATGATGAAACAGTCCGGCAAGGTCGAGAGCTTCAAACAGACATTGAACCCGCTCGATGCCCTGCATGCCAAGTACAACACCACCACCGGTGAAGCCGTGGTCGGAGACGCCGACTGGGGCCACCTGCAACTGGATGCCACCGCACTGTTTTTACTGATGCTGGCGCAGATGACCGCCTCCGGTCTGCGGATCGTATTTACCCTGGACGAGGTGGATTTCGTCCAGAACCTGGCCCACTACCTGGGCCGGGCTCATCACACCCCGGATTATGGTATCTGGGAACGGGGCCACAAGATGAATGAAGGCCGGGCCGAGGTGAACGCCAGTTCGGTTGGCATGGCCAAGGCCGCCCTGGAAGCCCTCTCGGGCCTCGATCTTTTTGGTGGTCATGGCGGCGCCGCCTCTGTCGTCCATGTTCCCGCCGACGATATCGCCGGCGCACGGCAGACCCTGGAGGCCCTGTTGCCCCGGGAGTCCGAGTCCAAGGAAACCGACGCGGCCCTGCTCAGCGTTATCGGTTATCCGGCGTACGCCGTCGAGGACCTGGAACTGGTCAAACGCACCCGCGCCGATATTGTCAACAAGCTGCAGGGTCGCCATGGCTGCAAGCGCTTTCTGCGGGACGGGCACCAGACGGTGGTTGAAGATCATCAGCGCATGCATTACGAGGCCGGCGAACTGGCCCGTTTCGAACACGTCGAATCCGAATGGCCGCTGTTTTTTACCTACCTGTTGCTCGACGGCGCCGTGCGCGGCAGCCGGGCACAAACCGAGCATTACTTTAAGCGCCTGGATGACCTGTTGATTATGCAAGATGGCGAGGCACTGCTGCCGGAACTCTATTATGTACCGGCGGACCGCATCGAGGCGGAAAAAGCCGAACCGGGCAGCCAGGACAGAGTGGCTAATGACAACCTGCCCCTGGTCTGGGCTCAGAGCCTTTACCTGCTCGGCAATCTGCTGAGAGACGGGCTGCTGCAACCCGGGGACATAGACCCGCTGAACCGGAGCGAGCGTGTCGGTCGAAGCCGCTCGCCGGTGATCCAGGTGGCACTTCTGACCGAGGATTCAACGGTACAAAGAAAATTGCGCCGGCACGGGATCCAGACCCAGACACTGGCGCAGATACGGCCGGTGCAGGTGCGCCAGAGTGCTCAACTGGTCAAGGCGCTCTCACAACTGGGAGCAAATCAGGCCCTTGGGCTGTCCGGGCGACCGCTCCATGGTCTGGGCAGCCTGATTACCAGCCAGGTGTTTGAACTGGGTGGTGGTGAGACCTGCGTTTTCCTGCCGCCGTTCCTCAAACCCAGGGACTTTTACCTGCACCTGGACAACAGCCTGCTGACGGCCAAACTGAAAGCCGAGCTGGGTTATATCCACCGGCACTGGGACCAGCCGGGGGAGCCCCTGGTAACCCTGCTGATTTCGACGCCCATGTTGCAGGCCGGGGGCCACGAGGTGCTTCTGGATCTGCTCCGGGGTCTGCAAAACGGCAGTTACCAGGATATTCCGGTGCGCACCGGAAGACTTCAGGATATGTTACCTGCAGCCGGCAGGGCGCAATTGAATCTGCCTGCTGACATCCTCTTTACCGAACCGCCGATGGAAAATCGCGCGGCGGTCAACCTGGTTCCCAACTGGGGCCACTACAGGGTTCCGACCGACAGCCAATTAGTCGCCTGGAGACAGGAAGCGGATACGACGAATCTGCAAGCTCAACTCGATGCCACCGAAAATCCTTTCAAGCAGATAGAACTGCTGGGTGTTCTGTGGCAGCGCCTGGGACCGGATGCCCATGCTGGCGCAGACACGAGCCTGAGACAGCGGGTTGAGGTGCTCTATGCCCAGGCCTGCCGGGCGCGTGCCTGGACCATTATCCGCCAGGCAGCAGGCTTGCTGGGCAAATTTGATGATGACCTCGAGACCGCGGTGGCGGATATTGTCGTTCGCCAGCATCGTCTGGCCCTGGATCGCGTCTACAATAATGAATCCGTGATTGTGCGACCGCTGGGTCTTGGCGAGATTGCGGATCGTATCAATCACCTGGGTTGTGCTGATCCCCGTGAGCGGGTACTGACCCAGGAAATCCTGTTGATGCTGGCCATGCTGGTCAAGGCCGAGCCGGAGCGCTTCAGGGGCATCCTCACCCTGCGCACCTGGCAGTGGCTGACATTGCTGACCAACCGGCTGGCCCGGGAGCACAATCTTGATCAGGGAGACGCTTTCGACCGGTTGCTGAGTCTGAGCCCGTCGGAAATTTTCGAACACTTGCGCTGGATCAGTGCGCCGGTGAAGGGCCGAAACAGAGTGACATTCCTGACCAATTGGCGCCACGACACCGAGTCTGCAGCCCTGAAACCGGTAAGGTTCACCCGGGCCAATGATCCCGCCGGGGTCGAGGACTGGACTGCCTGGCGGGAAAACCACGGCGTTCTGACCCGTGTGCCGGAGGACTTTTATTCACAAGTCTGGCAACTGCTGCGCCAGTTTCATGGCCTGGTCGTCGGCGACCAGCTGGACGGCCGCAATTACCTGGATAGCGCCACCCTGTTGGCGGATACCACACCCGCGGAAAAGGGTTTTGCCCTGCGGGTGGACCAGGTGCTCAATAACATCCAGGTTCCGCAATACCGGCAACTGAGTATCGAGGCACTGCAGACCCTGTTTGCGATCAGCCAGGCCAACCCGTCGCTGCTCATCGACGCTGACCTGGTGCTGGATGTGCTGATCGAGACAGCGGTACAGCTGCACTGGGCGGAGCAATACCCGGCACAAAACGTACTCGATGAATGGTCCGAGGCAAAGGCGTGGGAAAATTTCTACGCCAGCCCGCCGCATCGGGTCGCCAACGCCCTGGTGGCGGCGCTGAAAAAGCTGCTGGCGGAAAACTGGAGCGACCTCACCGCGGCGGCCTGACGCCCGTTGCTGACGCCGGGCGCGGTCCGCGCCCGGCCTTTTTTTGCCTGAAATTTTTCATGCCCCGGCGTTCGCGACAATACGGAACTGCACCGGTAGTCCACCGGATCCAGACCGGGCTGATCTCCCCGGCCCTGTTTTTTACTGCTTTATTCTTTCCGGTTCACCAGGCAACAGTCGATGATTACAACAGCGCTACCACACTGCCAAAACCGTTAGCCAATACTCTGAATTATCAACTTAAATCCTGAACCATTGAACTATCAACCGGATTGTCCTATCAATAGGGATAACTCCACGCATCTACTACACTGAAAACCGGATACAAGGCAATGATGAAACGGGGGTTACAGTGGATATCGGCGTTATAAGGGAAATCAAGAACAATGAAAATCGGGTAGCGCTGACACCGGATGGCGCTGCCTCCCTGGTGGCGGCCGGACACCGGGTGCTGGTTGAACACCGTGCCGGTGAAAATTCCGGCTTTGCCGATTCAGCCTACGCGGCAGTCGGCTGTGAAATCGTCGACGTTGAAGCCGCCTGGTCGGCGGAACTGGTGCTGAAGGTCAAGGAACCGCAATCTACAGAGTATCGGTTTCTCGACCGGCAAATGGTTTTCACCTACTTTCATCTGGCCGGGGTCGCCCCGGAATTGACAACCGCCCTGCTCGCGGCCGGCACCACCGCCATCGCCTATGAAACGGTGCAGGACGCCCGGGGCAACCTGCCGTTGCTGGCCCCCATGAGCGCCATTGCCGGCAATATGGCGGTCACCGTCGGCAGTTATTTTCTGGCCCGCTTCAACGGCGGCAAGGGCGTGCAATTGGGAACCGTGATGGCAGAACGGCACGGCAAGGTCGTGGTGTTGGGAGATGGTGTAGTCGGCCGACATGCAGCCCGAGTCGCGGTCGCCATGGGTGCCAACACTCTGATCTTCACTCGCCACAGGGACCGGGAACAGGCCCTGAAGCGGGAGATTTCGAGCCAGTTGCAGGTGGCAGAGTCAACCCCGGCCAATATCACCCGGGAATTGCAGGATGCGGATCTGCTGGTGGGAGCAGTGCTGTTACCGGGTGCCAGGGCACCGCATCTGGTCACTGAAGCCATGGTGGCCGGCATGGAACCAGGCTCGACCATCGTCGATGTCAGCATCGACCAGGGCGGCTGTATTGCCACGTCCCGTCCTACCTCCCACGCCGAACCGGTATTTACCGTGCACGATGTTATTCACTATTGCGTCACCAATATGCCCGGCGCCTATCCGAGAACCTCCACGATCGCATTGACCAATGCAACCCTCGATTATGTCCACCGCCTGGCGGAGGACGGTATCAGGGCCCTGCGCAACGACAGCAATTTTGCCGCAGGTGTCAATACCTTCCGGGGCTATATCACCGATCGTCCGGCTGCCGGAGCCCTGGGTTTGCAGGATCGTTTCGATGACTTTGCCAATATGGTCTGAGCTGACCCCCGGGCTTTTACCCCAGGAGATGCACCGAAATCATGGCCGCCAGAAAAAGGGCGAATTCCAGAAACAACGGCTGACAGGTTGTTGCTTTTGCTTCAAGTGATCAGTTCACCTCGACAGCATAGTTATCGCAGTGCGGTCCCGCACCTCTCTCAGGCCCGTCAATGGGCACGACTTCGGGTGCCGGAATGTCCAGACCCGGTCCAGATGAATTCCCATGCTAGTCCAGGCCTCGGATACCGAATCAGTATCGGGCGCCTGGTACAGGAAAATGGCACGCTTGCGATTCAGGGAAAGATACCTGCGAACAGCTTTTACACGGTGAGCAACCAGAAAGCGGTTACCCCGGGCTTCCAGTGACTCCAGGGCTTTGGTGCTGATGGGTCGATCAAATCTGCTCTCGGCAATGACATTGGCCATTCCGGGGTCGGGCGCAGCATGAACGGTGGCGGCCCACAGGAATCCGCTCTCGACCCCCTGGTGCCTGAGGGCAATTCGCGCCGATTCCGCGTCCGGTGCACTGAGGTGACTGAGCAGTCGCAATCCGTCCGTGGCCAGAAACACCTCTTCCAGATGCACCCGGTAGTTGTCGAAGCAGGATTGATCAGGACAGGGGTTAACCGGGAATCCTCCTTCCGCCGGACCCGGGACTGGGCCGATATCGACATCGAAGGGCGACGTGAAGTTGTGTTCAACTATGACATCCGCCATGGTTTGACCCTCTGAAAAAAAATCACCGTCAACTCAGCATCGGTCGCCGTCTAGCTGGCTACTGCCAATGGTCCGCGCACCTGGCTCTGCTGCAACCTGTCCTCCGATATGGCCCTGGAATTTCCCTCTAGAGATCCGTCAAGATACGCTGCCAGATGCGCGCTCAGATCCATGGCATCATCAGCGGCGCCATGGATAAAACTGGATTTCCGCCGACGCATGAAAGTCAGGCCCATGGCGTAGATACCAGGTGCATCGACCACACCGCCGTTGTGACGCAAACGCCCCTTGCGATCCAGCGCCGGCACACGCAGCCAGCTGTAATCCGGTCGAAAGCCGGTGGCCCAGATGATGGTGCGTATGCCGCCACCGTTCAGATCCAGCCCCAGGCACGGTGAGTCATCGACCCGGGTGGCAGCGAAACGCTCAGGTTCGCCCACCAGGTGATCCTTGCCGTTGGCCGCACACCAGCTATCGATGGTA
The DNA here is from genome assembly GCA_003235325.1 of Gammaproteobacteria bacterium. Taxonomy (GTDB): domain Bacteria; phylum Pseudomonadota; class Gammaproteobacteria; order Pseudomonadales; family Porticoccaceae; genus SZUA-272. Next base: position 16,170 of record QJWQ01000046.1, read on the forward strand.
TCCAGAAGGCGGTTCATTTTCAGATCGGCCATGGCGCAGTGATTGCGCAGACTGCCGGAGAACTGGGCCTTGCCGTTGCTGACACCGGCAAGACGTCCCACCAGCCTGACCTCCCCGTCGCTCAATGTATTCAGGTCGAGTGTGGTGCGCCCCGGTGTACCCGCCAGTTGTGGCGAAGGTACGCGCCGGGCCCGAACTATGTCATCGACCTGATCGTAACGTTCGTCGAGCAGGCCGACAGCGTCCATCCACCACTGGATATCCAGTCCCCGATAAAGCCGCGGCATGCGCACATGTTCACCCACGGCGAGGGTTACCGGCCGTCCGGAGCGCTGGATCTCGTCGGCCAGTTGCAATCCGGTGGCCGAAGCCCCTACCACCAGGACACCGCCCGGCTCCAGTTGCTCCGGGTTGCGGTAATCCCTGGTCGTCAACTGCCTTACCGAGGTCGGCACGACCTCACTGAAGGCCGGCACCACGGGAATATTGAAGGCGCCGCTGGCGATCACCAGGGTACGGCACCGCCACTCACCACGATCGGTAATGATCCGATAGCCCGCATCCACCGGCAGCACCGACAACACGGTGGTGCCGGTATGCACCGGTGCCGAAATCGTCTCGGCATAGCTGCTGATAAAGTCGATGACTTCCGGCATGGTCAGGTAACCGTCGGGGTCGTGTCCCTGGTAACCATGACCCGGCAATTTGTTCTGCCAGTTGGGCGTCAGCAGTCTCAGGGAATCCCAGCGCTCGTGTCGCCAGGAATTGGCGACTTCACCGCGCTCGAGGACGACGTGGTCAATCGAGCGCTGGCTAAGACACCTGCTCATGGCCAGGCCAGCGTGGCCGGCACCGATTATGACGGTTGTCACGGTGCCGGTTGTGGCATGTCCTGTTCGCAGGAAATGGTGAATCATTTTACTTCTACCGTAACGTTGGTGGGGTTGGTGACGATGTCAAAAACTGCGGAACGTTTTTGTGACTGAGCCACCAGTGCCCGAATCTCGTCATCGCTGGCATCGGCCTTGATTTCAAAGCTGATCTTGATACCGTCAAAGCCATTGCGAACATCGCTGTCGATACCCAGGATCCCCTGCAGGTCCATGCCGCCTTCCAGGATGGCCCGGACCGAGTGCAGCTGGATCTCCCTGTTCTGGGCAATAGCGGCAATACCTGCGGTCAGGCAACTGGCCAGTCCGACCAGCACGTATTCCACCGGGGTGGCACCGTGGTCTTCTGAGGCAAAAATTTCGGGGTGATCGGCATCAAAAGCAAAGCTGGTCCGGTGCTTTTGCTCGGCGCCCAGGCCGTAAAAGCCTTCCACTTTTGAATGGCTGTGGGTACCGTTGACCCAGTCGCAGGTGGCTCGCCATTTGAACTGTGCGGCTTCCGGTGCTTCGGTCAGTGCTGCACGGGCGCCCAGCAGGGCTTCAACGTTGACGCCATTGTCGACTTTAACTGCTTTCACTGCTTGTACGTTCATTCTGTGTTTCCTCTGATTGAGTTGGGTTTTATCCTGATCACCGACCAGGTGAAGCCAGATTGCGCTTGCTGCGTTGAATCCAGCGTGGGAGGGAGCGTGGTATTTGTGTTATGACGAGAAATCACACCGCGGTAACGATGGCAAATGGCGACGATGTGATTTATGTTCCGGAACCTGCCGAAAACTGAGAAAGATGTTCAGGCGTTACCGGTCAGGTGCTCGGGCAGGATGGTGCGATAAGACCAGATTGCATCAAACGGCATGGCCGCCTGCTGCTGGGCTGCCCGCACGGACTCGGCATCCGGCCCCCGGTACAGGCAGATCATGCGCCGGCGATCCAGCGAAAAATAAGTCCGCACAAAGGAGACCTGGTGCGCGTCGAGACACCAGCTGCCGGCGTCCTCGATGGCCTGGATTGCCTCGAGCGTCACAGGCTGGTCAAAACGGCGGGCCACCACGACATTGGGCGCAACGACTGCCGGGCTTTCATGGATGGAACCGGTCCAAATGGTGCCCATTTCAGATCCGGATTGCCTTAACACCATACGAAGTGATTCGGTATCCGGTCCGTTGAAATGGCAAAACATCTGACGGCCGTTGAGCTGCAGCAGGCTCTGTACCCAACTGACCCGGTACAGACCGGCGCAACTGCCCGCTTTGAGTGCCTTGGCATGGACATCCTCAACTGTCAGCGGCGAATCGAAACGGCGTTCCAGAAAAAGATCAACCACGGGCCGGTTCCCCGGATTCCAGCTGGCTGGCGAAAGTCTCCGCCTGCTTGCGGGCCCAGAGAGCCACCTGAGCCTGGCCCAGAGACTGAATGGCTACCATGTGCTGATGACAGCCGGTCTCATCCCCCATCGCCCGACAGGCCCTCGCCAGGGCCAGGTGGGCCAGAAGAATGTCTGTGGACCGCTCCAGAACTTCGGCACAGGCCAGGGCTTCGCTGGCCCGGGCGATGGCTGCATCCGGGCGGTCGCGTTCGATATCCACCTGGGCTGCTCGGGTCAGAACATAGGCCAAACGGTGCTTGGCATCGGCGATACGCAGCGCTTCTATACCGCTGTCCAGTTCTTCGGTTTGATCATTCAGGGCGTAGCGGCAAACACCTTCCATGGCACGGGCAAAGGGCGCCTCGCTGCCTTCCCGCAGTTTTTCGCCAATTTCGGTGAGGGCGGCACAGCGGGCGCAGGCTGCCTCAAAACGGCCGCGTTCGATATCGATCATCACCAGGTATTCATTGGTCAGGAATTCGTTGATACGGTCGCCGGCGGCCTTGCACAGGGTGCGCGACTCCTTTAGCAGTTCCTCTGCCTCATCCATGCGGTCCTGGTGAAAACGCAGCAGGCCCAGTGCCGCCGGCAGCGCCTGATGGCTGAGACGCCGACGCTGGGCCAGTGACCGGGCCTCCATGAGCATGGCATCAGCCTGACTCAGGTCCCGCTCCAGCATGGCCAGGCACTTGGCCGTTTCCGCCATGCCGATAATTTGTTCCTGGTCGCTGCCACTGCGGGTGATGCGCTCGGCCTGCAGGGATTCGTCTCTGGCATCCGCCCATTGACCGTGTTCCCAACGCAGATAACTGGCCATTTGGTAACCGAGCCGTGCGTGGTTCAGGGCACCGAAATCCAGGGCCCTTTCTGCCAGGGCCACGAATTCCTCGGCTGCCGCCCGCCAGTCCTTCAGGGGAGCCGCCGCCATCATAATGTCCCTGAGCTCCAGTTTGAGTCGAATGTTCTCGGCCTCGGGCAGGCCTGCCGCCAGATTCAGACCCTTTTCCGCCAGTTTGAGTGCATCCTCGTTGGCAAAAAATCGCAGGCACAGGCGACCCGCCGAAACCATGGCCCGTGCGGCGAGGCCCGGATCGCCGCTCTGCGCGGCGTGGTAGGCCAGATCGGCAGCACGCTCCAGATCCAGGGCGGTGTCGGCTTCGAGAATCCCGGCAATTCGGTGGTGCATTACACGTCGCCGCGCGGTCGAAATCTGCTGGTAGATGCTGCGGGTAATCAGATCATGGGAAAAGCGAAAGCCCCGGTCTGAAGGCAGCAAAAGGCCGATTCGCTCCGCACTCTCCAGCAATTCTCCGATACGGTTGGAGTCCATGTCTGTCACCCTCGACAGGGACGCCAGGTCGATACGGGGCGACAGCACCGCGGCCCAATGCAAAACTTCCACCGCATCGGAGTCCATGCGTGACATTCGCTCCCGAAGCAATTCATCAAGGGAGCCTCCGGATTCGAGGCTGGTCGATTCCGGGCTTGCCGCTGGCGTGGTCGCTCCCGCTGTGCCACTCGAAATTCCGGCCGCCTGGGCGCGGGCAAGTTCAATAGCCAAAAGCGGATTGCCGCCACATTCCCGGCTCAGGCGCTCGGCATCGGCCTGCGGGGCACAGTACTGGATCAATTGGCGCACCGCCGCTTCCGGCAAGGGGCTGAGCCTGAGCTCAGCCAGCAGATTATCGTGGCGCAGGCCACGCAATGCCTGCAAAACCGGGCTGTTGTCCTGTAATTCCCCCTCCCGGGCAGCCAGGGCAACGAAGACCGGCAACTGCCGGTTCATCCGCGCCACGTAATGCAGTGCAGCGGCACTGGACTCATCACACCACTGGAAATCGTCAAAGATTATCACTACCGGCCGCTGGCGCCCTTCGCGACAAATCAACTCGCTCAATCGGCCGAACAGGCGGTCACGATTCTCCAGGTGACCGTCACCAAAAATTTCCGCAACCGCGTCGGGGGCATAACGTCTACAGGCGTCGATCCAGAGGCCATAGGGACGTATCGATTCCGATTCAAAAGCACTGGCTTCCAGCAAAAAGGCATCGGCATCCCGCGCCGACAACGATACCGTCTCCAGCAGGCGGCTCTTGCCGATACCTGGATCGCCGCGGACCAGTACCACCCCTGCCCGACCGGTGTCCATCGATTCGGTCAGAGCCGAAGCCAGACTGTCCAGTTCGGCATCACGACCCACCAGCAGGGATTCGGCCGACATCGACACTGCTGTTTTGTCAACGGGGGTTGGTCGCGAGGCCGACCTGCCGCCGGGCCGACCGCGCCAGGCCTGAAAGAGTTGGCCGGTGGAGTTGGCACCTATCTCTTCCAGCATGTGCATGCCCTGCTGATATTGCTGCTCGGCTTCCTCGTTGCGATCCAGCGCCATCAACAGTCGAATCAGTCGGGCGCGGGCATTTTCATCATAGGGGTCGATGGCGGTCAGGGCCCGGACATGGGGCAGCGCCCGCACAGGATCGGCGGCAAGTCGATCGGCAAGGGCGCCCAGCAGCTTCACCTGGGCGCGGGCCAGCAGTTCCCGTTCGGCGATACACCAGGCATGAAATTCATGGAGATTGTTCAGTTCAAGGTCTTGAAGAAAGTTTTGGCAGTAGCGGTTTGCCGCTGCCTCCAGGGTCTCCACTGATGCCTGTTCGAGATGGTTGTCCACCAGGTCGCGCAGGGTGTTGACGTCAATCTCGATGTCAGTCACATCAAAGCGGACGCTGGCGCGATCGGCAATGATGCGCGGCCGGTCATCCCCATCCACCAGACGGCGCAATTTGGACAGGCTCCATCGCAATGATCCGCGGGGATCATCGGGTATTTCCCAGAGCAACTCGCAGAGGAACTCTCGCCGAAAGGATCGGGGATTCAGGGCGAGGTAAGCCAGGAGGGCCCGGGTTTTCTTCGAGGGGGGCAGAGCCTGGGGCTCGCCGTCCCGAATGACTTGCAGATCACCCAGAAAGACTAACTGGAGTCCGACCATTGTCGAACCTTCTTCAACTACAGAGACGGGATTATAGAAACGGGTTCGACACAAACACAAGCTGGCAGGATGGCGAGGGACGCTCAGGGATCACCGGCAGGCTGCCATTTGCTTCGGTAAGAACAGGCTACTCCAATGATATCTTTGAAAAAAACACGGTAAATCCAACGCCGTCTCCCTCGCCGCAGGCGCACGCTTTATTCAGACCGAAAGTTAAGAGCCATCTACTCCAGGAGACAATACATGGCGCGCTATCAAAGCATTCCAGACACCGTCGGCAACACCCCGCTGGTAAAACTGAACAGGCCGGCTCCCGAGGGGATCAATCTCTACCTGAAGCTGGAGTCAATCAACCCCATGGGCTCGGTGGAGGATCCCATGGCCTGTGCCGTCATCGCCCAGGCAGAGGAATCCGGGGGATTCAAGCCCGGTTGCCTGATGCCGGGGTGGATACAACCGAGAAAGTCGGCTTGACCAAGCCCGTCCGTGATGGAGTTAGGTCATGAACCAGAGCGCCCTGTCATCCCCTTCCCCGGCCGACCGGGTATTTGCCGGCAACCGGGCTCACAGCGCCACGGCGCGAAAACCGCCTGTCGATCCCCGCGACCGGCATCTGCAGCGCCACATGCGGCAGCGGCTGGCCCTGGCCGCGGCACTGCCGCCAGAGCGACGTCGAAACTGGGCGCAAAAATGTCTTGCACTCGCCAGGGCCCAGCACCGAACGGCCTTTTACCTGATGGCCTGCCTGTGGCTGTCAACCGTCGGACAAATTCCGGCGCAGGAGCTATCGATCCAGGCTGTAGCGGCATGAGTTTTACCGACATTACCAATAGCGCAATGACAGCCGATACTGGTGAAAACCAGGGCTGTTATCGAGACCATCGCCCGAATCAGGCAACGGCAGACAGCCGCAACCTGTATCGACAAAAGCAGGCCAAATACGGCTCTTTGCCCGATTGCGCCAGGGTATTCTGCCACCGCCCGGCCGTCATCCGGCAACGCCTGACACCTGATCACGACATCGGCCCCGAGCCACTGGAGCTGGCACCGAGGGGGAGGAATAATCCACCACGCTTCGGAATCTGTTGAACTACAATAGGGCAACAGACTTTGCGGAGAACGAAACATGAGCTATCAGGCCCCACCGACGATGAATATCACCGGCAGCACCGGCACCGTGGAAATGGTCATCGAGTCCATAAACAGGGATCTTGGCGGCTTCAGCGTGCGCAGGGTGCTGCCTTCGGACCAACTGCGCATGGTCGGGCCCTTTGTCTTTTTCGACCACATGGGTCCGGCCGAATTTCCGCCGGGCCAGGGCATTCAGGTCCGGCCCCATCCCCATATTGGCCTGTCGACAGTGACCTACCTGTTCGAGGGTGAAATCATTCACCGGGACAGCCTCGGTTATGTCCAGCCAATCCGGGCGGGCGCGGTCAACCTGATGACGGCCGGACGCGGCATCGTTCACTCGGAACGGGCCGGAGAGGACATCGCCGTCACCTCCAGGCTGCACGGAATCCAGACCTGGATGGCTCTGCCCCTGGAACTCGAGGAAATGGCGCCGGGCTTTATCCACTATGGCGCAGCGGAGCTTCCGGACCTTGAGGTAAACGGCGTTAAGGTCCGGGTGATTATTGGCGAGGCCTACGGACTCAGATCCCCGGTGTTGCAGCATTCACCGACCCTGTATCTCGATTGCAGGTTGCCTGCAGGCGCCAGTCTGGCGCTGCCGACCTCTTCGAGGGAAATGGCGGTCTATGTGGTTGCCGGCGAAGTTGTTATCGACGGCCACATCTGCACACCCGGCGCCATGGCGAAGGTACGCCCCGAACTGTCTCCGAAGATTGACACCGGGGCGGCCAGCCATGTGATGGTTGTCGGCGGCGATCCGTTGGGACCGCGCATTGTCTGGTGGAACCTGGTGTCCAGTTCAAGGGAGCGCATAGAAAAGACCAAGGTCGACTGGAAAGAGCAGCGTTTCGACCGGATCCCGGGGGAAACCGAATTTATCCCTCTGCCGGAGTAAGCTTCGGTTCCGCTAACCGGCAGCGCTGGTGGCGGAATTAATCCATAATGCCGCTTCAGTGGATCCTGCCGGTCAGGTACGCCAGTCCCGCTCGAACGGCAAACGCCAGGCGTGGGGCGCGATCAACTGATGAATGGCATTCGGGCCCCAGGTGCCCGGGCCGTAGGGTCGCACCGGGGGCGGGTTCTCCAGCAGAGGTGCCGACACTTCCCAGACCCGCTCGATGCCCTCGGCCGAGGTAAACAGGGTCTGATCGCCCCGCATGGCGTCGAGTATCAGACGCTCGTAGGCCTCCAGCACATCCCCACCCAGTTCGCTATCCTGCATGGCGAATTGCAGGCTCAGCTTGTCCAGTTTCATGCCGGGACCCGGTCGTTTGCCATAGAAGGACAGGGACATTTTCGACTGATCGGCCAGATCAAAGGTCAGATGGTCAGGGCCTTTCTGGCCGACACCGGAGCCGGGGGGAAACATACTCTTGGGGGGCTCGTGAAAGGCGATGGAAATGATCCGCTGACCTTCGGCCAGGCGTTTGCCGGTGCGCAGGTAGAATGGCACGCCGGCCCAGCGCCAGTTGTCGATCTCCACCTTGAGGGCGACAAAGGTTTCCGTCTCTGAATCCGCTGCCACACCCGGTTCCTTCAGGTAACCGGCATACTGGCCCCTGACCACATTTTTTGGACTTATGGGTTTCATGGAGCGAAACACCTTGTTCTTTTCCTCGATGATCGACGACGGTTCCAGGGCAGTGGGCGGCTCCATCGCCATGAACGCCAGGATCTGAAACAGATGCGTCACCACCATGTCCCGGTAGGCACCGGTGGCCTCGTAGAATGCCGCTCGGGTACCGAGAGACAGTGTCTCGGGTACGTCGATCTGCACGTGATCGATGAAGTTGCGGTTCCAGATCGGTTCAAACAGACCATTGGCAAAGCGGAACGCGAGGATGTTCTGGGCCGCTTCCTTGCCAAGGAAATGGTCGATGCGAAAGATTTGCTCTTCCCTGAAGGTCTCATGCAACCGGGTGTTCAGGGCCACGGCGCTGCGGCGGTCGGTGCCAAAGGGCTTTTCCATGATGATCCGGGATCGATCCACGAGGTCCGCATCGTCGAGGGTTTTCACCACCTTCAGGGCCGCCCGGGGTGGCACACTGAGATAGTGCAGGCGCTTGGGAACACCCTCCAATTCCGATTCACAGGCTGCGACCGCGAGCGCCAGAGCTTCGGGCCCGGCTTCCTGGGGGACGAAACGCAATTTGCTGGCGAACTTGTCCAGTTGTTCCTTGTTGTATTTTCGGCTGCTGAATTCCTTGCAGGCATCGAGGGCAAAGGTGGCGAAACTCTTGTCATCGAGTGCATCCAGGGAGGTGCCCACGATCCGCAGTTCCGGAATCATCCCCGCTGCACTGAGATGTAACAATCCCGGCAGCAGTTTGCGGCGGGACAGGTCACCGGAAGCGCCAAAAAGCACGACAACATAGGACTCGTCGGGTCCCAACTGATTGATGTCCTCCTGGTTCATTTAACCTCCAACGTGATCATCATCGATAGTGGCCGCCCTCGCGGCATTGGCGGGTTGTGGCCACAGCGGAGAATAGAATCCCTTTCGCCTCAAGTCCAACAAAATCGGGCTCCAGCTCTACCCCGGCGCAGGGCCCTGTACAGGTTATTCAGGTGCCGTCGCTGTCCACCGGCGGTGTGCCGGTCGTCTGCGACGCCGCCGGGGCGGCGTTACTCGTGGTTGTGGCCTCCCGGCCTTTCCTGAACTGGGCCGGGTCGAGAAATTTCAAGTTGACCCTGACGCTCCCGGTTTCACCAGTGGCCAGCCCCAGTACCAGCATATTGACTTGCCCCTTTTCCTCGACAATGCCGGGAAGGAAAAAAAGCATATCGTCGGGATTCTGGCTGGTGAACATGCGGAGGTCACCCCTGGTTCGAAGTCGCTCGGCAATTTCTCGCAACATCATTTGCAGGGCAGTGCGGAATTGATGGAAAGTCAGATGTCCCTGAAAATCCATGGCGTCGAGGGTGAGCCGAATCGACAAACTGGTATTCCTGTCATCGCCGACTGTCAGGGAGCCGACCCTGACCGATTTGCCGCCCTCGATTTCCTTGAACAGTTTGCGGGCTTTTTCCTTGGCAGACCTGAAAAAATAGTTGTCCAGCATATTGACCGAAAGCGTTAAAAAACGGTCTAGGTTAATGCTGTGTTGCTGGGTTTCGGCCATGGCTTGTCACTGTCCGGTGGAAAAACACCGGAAAGTCTAACCCGGGCCGACGCCATAGCCAAGCACCGCCACCGGGGCCAGCAGGCGCTATTTGTCTTGCTTTGCTCCCTTGAAATTGTACTATAGACACCCATATTCGTTATGGAACATTCCCAAGGAGCTTTTATGAATCCGGCAAATATAAACCAGGCAGGTATAAAACAGCCAAACGCGATCGTTTCGACAGCACTGTCCCCCGAGGTCAGTAAGGTATTACGCAATACCTACGCCCTGCTTGCCATGACTCTTGCTTTCAGTGCAGCCACCGCAGGGCTGGCAATGGCGATAAATGCCCCCTTTATGGGTTTGTGGACGCTGCTGCCCTACTTTGCATTCTTGTGGCTGACCGAGAAACACAAGAACAGCTCAAAGGGCCTGATCTGGGTATTCGCCCTCACGGGCTGGCTGGGTTTTACCATGGGACCCATTATCAGCTATTACCTGGCCAGTTCCGGTGCTGACCTGGTGTTGACTGCCCTGGGTGGCACCGCACTGATTTTCTTTGCCTGTTCTGCCTATGTCTTGACCACCAGAAAAAACCTGTCGTTTATGACCGGATTCCTGATGACCGGCATGCTGGTGGCTTTTGTCGCCGCCATTGCCAATGTCTTTCTGCACATACAGGGCCTGGCCCTGGTGATTTCATCGGTATTCGCCATGATCTCTGCCGGCGTCATCATGTGGCAGACCAGCGCCATCATTCACGGTGGCGAACGCAACTATATCTCCGCCACCGTGACCCTTTTTGTCATGTTATTCAATCTGTTCAGCAGCCTGTTACATCTGCTGGGCGTGGCCGATGACTGACAGATATCAGATTAATCCGTACACAGGCGGCCTTTTGGCCGCCTTTTTATTTTCGGGTCGATGCACTGGTGGATATCTATTGACGCAGGTTCCACAACGCTGTGACTTCTGATTTCAGGGTCGATGATGAGGGCTTTCTGGAGAACCCGGAGACCTGGTCCGAGGCCTTCGTTCTGGTTGTGGCTGCGGAGGACAAACTGGTGCTGACGGATGAGCACTGGCAATTGATCCGTCTGGTCAGGCAGTTTTACGAGGAGTACGGCTTTTCACCCTCCATGCGGCCGCTGGTCAAATATGCCGGTATGCATCTGGGGCCGGAAAAGGGCCGCAGTATCCACCTGATGCGCTTGTTCCCGCCAAGTCCGGCCCGCCTGTTGAGCAAGCTGGCGGGACTGCACAAACCCAAAAACTGCCTTTAGTCCTTGCCGCAAACAGTTCACGCGGCTTTTACAGAGACTATACTCATCACTCTGCCCTAAACCGGGTGGAACCCAGATCCAGGATCAGAAAATCAACATAGAATTAAATAAAATCAAAAGGTTAGAACCATGAGTTATGAAAATGCCGAAAGCCTGGGCAAGGCTGTCTGCACTGCCTGTCGAGCCGATGCGCCAAAAGTGACGGCAGACGAGGCATCAACGCTGTTGCGGGAAATTCCCGATTGGCAGATCAGTATCATCGACGGTATCGAGCATCTGGTTCGCGAATACAAGTTCGGCAATTACAGGGACGGACTGCGCTTTACTGTCGCCGTCGGCGAATTGGCCGACGAAGTCGACCACCACCCCAGCATCATCACGGACTGGTGCAAGGTCACTGTTCACTGGTGGACCCACAAGATCGGGGGCCTGCACCGGAACGATTTTATCATGGCCTACCGCACCGATGGTCTGTTCGCATCAATCTCCTGATGCCGGCGGGTCGGGCCAGCGCGCTCGATCAGGATTTGTCCACGGCCTGAACTGCCAGATGCTGGCTGTTCTTCGCCATCAGGTCCACAAACAGGGGCTCATCGTCTTTCAGTTTCAGGGCTCGCCGCAGATGCTGGTTGCTTTCGGAATAATGACCCAGTTGATAGGCTTTTTGCGCCAGACCGTAGTGAAAATAGGGATTCTGTTCTCTCAGTTTTCTTGCCTTTTGGGCAAAAAACTCGGATTTGTCGCTGACACCGGCACTTTCATAAATCCTGGACAGATTTGAATAGGCCAGGAGTTCTCCGGGATCCCGGCGGGCCGCCACCAGGTAAGCGGTCTCGGCCTCCTTCTTGAATCCTTTTCGGGAATACAGCGCTCCCAGGTTAACCCAGGTAGAACCCAGTTGTTGGTCTGTCAGTACTGCCTTTTTCAGATAGCGAAAGGCCTCGACGTCATTGTCTGCCTGCAGGAATTCGACACCGATATTGGAATAAAACAGGGCGAAGGCCCGTCGATCCGGAACCTTCTGATGATCAAACAGGACGCCGGTTTCAGTCTGGTCAAAATCAACCGTCAGTCCCTTGCCATCATGCAGTTTCACCAGAGCATTGACATGGCGGCTCATAATCTGCAGGCCACCTTCGGATTCCCAGGTCGGCGTCACATAAGCCTGTTGGTAGTAGACACGAAGTCCCGCCTTTCGAGCCAGGGCGACAAAAAGGTTGGTAAAGGAAACACAGTTGCCGCTTCTTCGGTGAAAAGTATCTCGAGCAGTCAGTGACAGGCGCTCCTGATAGTTGAGGCCGAACAAGCCGGGGTCCGCCAGGGAGGTGGCCAGGACCCTGGCGCGGTACTCGCTGGAGCCGCCGCTGGGATAGATGAAATCCAGAAAACTCTCCATGGCCGCATCGGTGTCCAGGATGTCGTCTTCCGGTACTGTCAGAGTGTTTGCCCTGTCGCCAAACAGCACTTCACCCGCCAGCAGGCTTTCCGGGGATACGGGATATTCTGCCAAATAGGGACCCATTGCCGTCGAGTAACAACCAACGACTGAGAGGATCAGACCGGCCAGGACTACAATCCTAAGCATAGATAAACTCTTAAAAACGCCTTACTAAGATCGTTTTGGCGACTTTTTATTTAAGAATATCGGGTGCTTGATTACGAGTTTTTTATGTCTTTCGGCTTTAAACCGGGACCAGGTCAACAGGCTTCACTGTGCATTCGATTAACCTCGCCGTGGATCTGGTCTGTATCTGCCCGGGGCCAGAATTCGTTACCTTACTTCGAAACACCGGAACGGACCAGTGTTACATATGGACAACAATTTTCCTGCGGCCGACCTGATGCCGGTGTTCCCAGAGGAAAATACCCTGCCATGTGCCTAGGGCCAGTCGGCCATCGACAACGGGAATTGACAAACTGGATGCGGTCAGGGCTGCCTTGATATGGGCGGGCATGTCATCGCCACCCTCGAGGGTATGGGTGTAAATCGGGTCGTTTTCCGGCACCAGGCGATTGAGCCAGCGCTCCAGGTCCCGGCGGGCGGAAGGATCGTAGTTCTCCTGGATCAGCAGACTGGCTGATGTGTGTTGAATAAACAGGGTGCACAGACCTTCAGCCAGGTCCGCCGCCCTGACCAGGTCGGTTACCAGCGCGGTAATGTCGTGGAGCCCCTGCTGTCTGACCTGTACCGACAGTGTTCTGATCATGGGCCTGCTTCGTTTGGGAACGTGCGCGGATGATAACGCCTGTGATACTGATCGGATATGGGCCTGGCAGAATATCAGCTTAAATACCGGAGTCTGCACCAGTGCCGGCTGATCCAGACTGCTGACATGGCGCGCAGTGGCATGCCCCGGACCAAATAATGTTATGATGCGCGGCTTTTCAACAGCCGCTGATCCAGATTTTCAACAAATGACAGCCAAGCCAAAAACACCTTCACGACATATCGAACTCATGGACACCACCCTGCGCGATGGTGAACAAACCCAGGGGGTCTCCTTTACTCCGGAAGAAAAGGTCAATATTGCCAAGGCCCTGCTGGGCAAACTCGGCATCGACCGCGTCGAGGTGGCTTCGGCTCGCGTCTCCGAAGGTGAAAAGGCTGCGGTAACCACCATCAACCAGTGGGCCGCTGCCAATGGCTACCTGGACCGGGTGGAAGTGCTCAGTTTTGTCGACCACAACCTCAGTGTCGACTGGGTTCTGGCTACCGGCGGCAGGACCATCAACCTGTTGACCAAGGGCAGTGAGAAGCACTGCCACATGCAATTGGGCAAGACCCTGGACCAGCATATCGACGATATTCGCCGAACTATTGCCTACGCCCTGGACAAGGGGCTCAAGGTCAACATGTACCTGGAGGACTGGTCCAACGGCTACAAGGACAGTCCCGCCTATGTCTTTGGCCTGATGGATGCGTTGGCGGACTGCGGCGTCAACCATTTCCTGTTGCCCGACACCCTGGGCGTGATGAGTCCCGACGAGGTCTACGACAGCGTATCGGACATGGTCGGTCGCTATCCCGATGCAAAATTCGACTTCCACCCCCATAACGACTACGGTCTGGCCACCGCCAACACCATGGCCGCCGTTTCCGCCGGTGCCTGCGCCATCCACTGCACCGTCAACTGCCTCGGGGAACGGGCCGGCAATGCCTCCCTGGCTGAGGTGGCGGTGGTGCTCAAGGACAAGATGGGCATGGACCTGTCCATCAACGAGGGCCACATCTTCGACCTGAGCAAAATGGTGGAAAATTTTTCCGGCAAATGGCTGTCCGCCAATACACCCATCGTCGGTTCCGATGTCTTCACCCAGACCGCAGGCATACACGCCGACGGCGATAAAAAAGCCGGTCTCTACGAGAGTGTGCTCAATCCGGAGCGATTTGACCGTCTGCGCAGTTATGCCCTGGGCAAGATGAGCGGCAAGGCTTCTCTGGCCAAGAATCTGGAAGCGCTGGACCTGAGCCTCACCCCGGAAAACCAGAAAAAAGTACTGAAGAAAGTCGTGGAACTCGGGGACTCGAAGCAGACCATCACCGCGGATGACCTGCCCTTCATCATTGCCGACGTGCTGGAAACCGGCGATTACCAGCATATCAGGCTGATCAACTGCTCCATCACCAGCGGTCTCGACCTGGAATCCACCGTCAGCCTGCAGGCAGAGCTGAGTGGCGTCGCCTACAAGGCCAGTGGTACCGGCAACGGCGGCTTTGATGCCTTTATCAATGCCATCAGCAAGGTCCTGGCAAAGGTCGGCTACAAGTTGCCAAAACTGGCTGACTACGAGGTACGCATTCCCAAGGGCGGCGATACCAATGCCCTCACCGAATGTGTGATCACCTGGCGTTCCAATGGCAAGCGCACCAAAACCCGGGGGGTACATGCCAACCAGGTATTCGCCGCCGTTGAAGCAACCCTCAAGATCATCAATCTGGATCTGCACCAGCGTCAGGATCCGATGATCCAGCAGGTCGGCATCACGCCACAATGAGTCCGACATACGCCGACAGAAAGCGATCCGTCAATGCGCATCGATATTGCTGAAAGCTGGGTACATTTACAGGAGTTGCTGTTTGATGGCTCCTGGAACGAAAAGATTGGCAGGTTCCGATCTCCCTGGGCATTTCGCGGATTGTCCAACGCCGGCTACCCGCTGGAGACCACGTTAATTCGTCTGGGCGGGCCGTTCGCCGAACTTGAGCACCACCTGCTGCGCAACTTTATGAAATATGCCCACAGGGATGTGGTGGAAAGGGATTCCTACTGGCACTGGCTGTCCGTGGCCCAGCACCACGGCCTGCCGACCCGCTTGCTGGACTGGACCCACTCGCCGCTGGTGGCCACCCACTTCGCGACTGCCAATACTGAAAAATATAATCTTGACGGTGTCGTCTGGTGCGTCAATTACGAACTCGGCCACCGGTTGTTACCGGACAAGATCCGGCAGTGTCTCGACCGGGAGGGGGCCAATACCCTCACCACCGAACTGATGGCCGGCATTGTCAAATCCATGGAGGAACTCGACAGGGTTGCAGAGGAACCGTTTCTATTATTCTTTGAACCCCCGTCCATGGATGACCGCATCGTCAACCAGTTTGCCCTTTTTTCGGTGTTGTCCGATGCCTCCCTGGGCCTGGATTCATGGATGGCAAGCCACGGGGATTTCTGCAAAAAAATTGTCATACCCGCGGCACTAAAATGGGAAATTCGGGACAAGCTGGACCAGTCCAACATTACCGAGCGCGTACTGTTCCCGGGCCTGGACGGTCTGGGCCGGTGGCTTCGGCGGCACTACAGTCCGAAAACCGTCCCGGAAGGTGTCAAATCAACCGGAATACAGGACACAGTCGATATGTAAAATGGTCTCGAACTGGCTACAATCCCCCGCAGTTTGTCGACGTCGCCCGACTTAAAACAGCGACAGCCAGCCCATGAGGGCCCGGTTCGCCAATCCCAGGCAAGTCCACTATTAACGAGCAAGTTCACAATCAACGAGCAACTTCACTATTAACCAGAAAGGAGCACAGAAATTCCCATGACTGTTTTTGATGATCAATTGCACAAGGTAACAACCCAAGAGGGATTTATCGCCGCCCTGGATCAGAGTGGCGGCAGCACGCCCAAGGCCCTGCGGCTTTACGGTGTCAACGAGGATGCCTATAGCAATGACGAGCAGATGTATTCCCTGGTTCACCAGATGCGCACTCGAATCATTACCAGTCCGGCGTTCAACGGTGATCGTATCCTCGGCGCCATCCTCTTTGAAAACACGCTGGACAGGGAAATAGAAGGGGTTAATTCTGCGCGTTACCTGTGGGACGTGAAAAAGGTGGTTCCCTTTCTGAAAGTCGACAAGGGGCTGCTTGAGGAAGTTGATGGCGTCCAGTTGATGAAGCCGATCCCCAACCTGACCGGGTTATTGGAAAAAGCCAATGCGCAGAATGTCTTCGGTACCAAAATGCGCTCGGTCATCAAGTCTGCCAATGCCGGTGGCATCGCCAGGGTGGTCGAACAGCAGTTTGAAATCGGCAAACAGATTCTCGCCGAGGGCCTGGTCCCGATTATCGAGCCCGAGGTGGATATCAAGGCCGTCGACAAGGCCGAAGCGGAAAAGATACTGAAGGAGCAATTGCTGGAACAGGCCGACAAGCTCGATGGCCCTGAACCGGTCATGCTCAAGTTGACACTGCCGGATGAACCCGACTTCTACCAGGACTGTATAAGTCATTCGAAGATTCTGAAAGTGGTGGCGCTTTCCGGTGGCTACAGTCGCGAAGAAGCCAACCGTCGTCTGGCCATGAACCACGGTGTCATCGCCAGTTTTTCCAGAGCGCTGACCGAGGGGCTGTCAGCCCGGCAATCGGACCAGGAATTCAACCGGATGCTGGACGAATCCATCCAGTCCATTTTCGAGGCCTCCTCTACCTGAGACCCCGGCCCGGAGTCTAAAAAAAGGGTGACGTCAGGAATGACGTCACCCTTTTTATTTGGCGCTTTTGTTATCAGAGTACTTCTTGTCAGAGCTTTTCTTATCAGATTTTTTTGTTCGGCGCTTTTTGTTCGGCACTTTTTAAATCAGCACCAATGTTATTGGGTCTTCGGTTTTAACCGCAGTCTCCCTGGAAGTCAGGTCATCTGACAGACTGGGCCAGGAGCGCCTCCACCACCTTGTCGCCAAAGGCATCGGTATTGATCAGCGTCACCTCGCTGCCGGGTCGGGACAGGTCCGGTGTCGAGAAGCCCTGGGCAAACACGCTCTGCATCGCTTTCCAGACATTTCTGGATTCCTCCAGCATACCGAAACTCAGTTCCAGCATCATGGCCACCGAGCCGATCATGGAGTACGGGTTACCGATGTTTCTGCCGGCAATATCCGGCGCTGAACCATGTGACGGCTCGTAGTAGGCCTTGTCGTCCCCCAGACAGGCGGAGGGCATCAGGCCCAGGGAACCGAGAATGCCGCCGCCCTGGTCGCTGAGAATGTCACCAAACATATTTTCCATGACCATGACGTCAAACTGACAGGGATTGAGACACAGGTGGGTGGCGGCCGCGTCCACCAGCATGTGGATTACCCTGACCTCCGGGTATGACGGGGCGATTTCCTCGAGCACCTGATTCCAGAGCACGCTCGATTTCAGCACATTGCTCTTGTGGATGTTGTGCAACACCCGCTTGCGGCGCATGGCCTGTTTGAAAGCAACATGGACAATGCGGGCGATCTGGGACTCGTCGTATTCGAGCGACTCCTTGACGTAGCGCAATCCCTGATCGTTGACCCCGGTTTCCTTCGCACCGAAATAGAGCCCCCCAACCAGTTCCCGAATCATGACGATATCGATGCCATCGCCGACGATTTCCGGTTTCAGTGGCGAGAAGTGGGCAAGGCCCCTGGGCAGGGAGACCGGCCGAAAATTGGCATAGGTATTCAGATGCTTGCGCAGGGGCAGAATGGCACCCCGCTCGGGGCGCAGATCCACCGGTATTTTTTCCGACTCCTCGTGGCTGAGACCCACAGGCCCCTTGAGCACAGCATCGGCGGCATCACACAGAGTCCGGGTACTCTCGGGAAAGGGATGGCCCACCTCGAAATAGGCAGTGGCACCAAACGGCGCAACCTGAAGGTCAAAGCTGACATCGTTCCGTGTCTCGATAACGGAGAGCACCTTGATGGCCTCGGCCATGATTTCCGGGCCGATGCCATCGCCCTCGAGAACGGCAATCTTGTAATTTTTCATGGGGTTTTCCGCCGGATCTGACTGTTGAGGAAAGCGCCGCACTATAGCAAAAGCATGTGGCCAATTACAGGTTGTTTACTCCCTTTGCCCGGTCGCGGTGCCGGCGCCCGGCGCTGGCCGGGTTTGATCGGCGTCTGGTCAGGATTCATCAAACGGTCACAAGACCGTAACAAGGTTTGCTTATGGTTCAGGGACTTCCTTATCCCACCAACCTGTCCAGAGGATTATCCATGAACAAAAGATATTTATTTATTGCCATTGCAGCATTGGCCTCCGCCGAGGCAATTGCCGGAAAACCCGCGGTGAACGGCCCGTTTTCTTTTGAACCGCTGACTGAATCCGGCCTTGCCGGCAGTGAGGACCCCTGTGCGCCTCTCAAGCTTCCTGAGGGCTTTTCCCAAAGGGTCCTGATCCAGGAACTGGATTACTGCGAAGCCGAAGTGACCCTGGATGCCATTGCCGGTGTCAATGACCTGAACGATATGAACGTGGTCAACGAAACCGGCAATGGCGCCGGTCGCTACCTGTACCAGACCCATGAAAACAGCGGAGGAATCGGTGCAATCACCGCCCTCGACCTTAAAACCGGTGACTACGCGGTATACACCGCCGCTGATCTTGGCCTGGCACCGGGTTTCAGCCGACTGGATGGCATCGACTGGACGCCCTGGGGCACCCTGTTGTTCGCCGAGGAAAATGGCGCCATTGGCCGCCTGTTCGAGTGTCAGGCCGAGGGCCTGGATGTCAGTTGCGTCGACCGGCCGGCGGTGGGCCGCATGTCCCACGAGGGCATCGTTGCCGCGCCCAACGGCAATGTCTATGTGGGCGATGAACTCAACGGCGGCTCCATTTACAGATTTGTGCCGGATCAGTACGGTGACCTGTCTTCCGGTGTCCTGTATGCGCTGAATATTCCCGGCTCAACGACCAATTGTAGCGGCGCAACCGGGGTCGGCCTGACGCCCACCGGCCAGGCCGAATGGGTGCCGATGGACATTGCCGATGGCAAAAGTGCCAGGGAAGCTGCGGATATGGCCGGTGTCAGTGACTATTGCCGGCCGGAAGATGCGGAGCTGATTGGCACCAACCTTTATGTCGCAACCACCTCGACCAAAAACGTACTGCAGATTCCGATCAATTCGGACACCCCCTATGTCACCGAATTTGCCGGTATCAATACCAATATGAACAATGAGGCCGACGTCTGGAACTACGGTCTCCACAGCCCTGACAACCTGGCCTCCGACAATGCCGGCAATCTGTATATTGTCGAGGACAACAGTGACAACTCCGATGTCTGGGTGGCCACGCCGGACCACGATAACGACGGTTCGGCAGATTCCGTGGTTCTGTTCACCACCCTGACCACAATGGGCGCCGAAGGTACCGGTATCTATTTTCCCCGAACCATGCCGAAAACCATGCTGATCAATGTTCAGCACGCCGACAACGGCAATGATATGACCATGGTGATTACCAGGGACTGACCTGTCAGTAATTAAGAGATGCTGGCAAAAGCCGGCAATCACCGCCACCGGCTATGGCTTCCCAAGCCTGACAAGCCGCAATCTGACCAGATTGCGGCTTTTTTATCCCCGCTTCAATCAGCATCGAGGCGGTCAGCCAGGTTCGATCGTGGCTTGTCTGTCGTGGCTTGTCTGTCGTGCCCTGGCAATCCCGACCGGTCCATTGCTGCAAAAGGACAGGATCAATCCCTGCAAGGCAAGTTTGTCACGCACCGGTTAATGGTTTTCGTGGTCATGATCCCGTTCCCGAACCGCGTAGAGCAGGCAATCGCTGCTGGCAATGCGAGGGTCGGTGGTGACCATAAACAGTTTCAGGGTCTGGGCCGGGTACAGGCGGTTGTCCCGAACAGTGAAAAACTCTTCGAGGCTGAATTCACCGCTGCTGTTGCTGAGTCGAAGGGGTTTAAGGCCATCTTCACCGAGCCAGGCCAGGGGCAGGTCCGGTGTTGCCACGCCAAAATTATTGCGGTCGATATGTACCGGCAGGGTTATATCCGCGGCGCTATCCGGCTGATCGGCATAGGTGATTCGGGCGCCACCGCGCAGTTCCAGTCGAACCGGGTGATGGTAGATATCCATGTCAAGCTCCCGGGCGATGCCAAAAAGCTGATCGATCTCGACAAACCGGCGCAGGCCGGAAAGGGCAATCTCATGGGCATGGGTCTGACCACTGCCGCCGCACTCGATGGTGATTACCGGATGGCCGGGATGTGCGGTTTCCATCAGGGCGCCAAGACGGATATCGGTGATGACCAGTCGATGCGTGAACAGGGATGCCAGGTCCCGAAATACCGGGTCGGTCTCGGTGCAAACGGCGAAGCAGGGACCGTCGCCGGAGGTGTTGTGGATATCCAGTACCGCCTCGGGCGCGGCCGCGCTCAGGTGATCCCTGATATCCGCTGCCAGCCGGCCCTGCCAGTCATCGTAGGGCGGCATGAAACAGCGATTCATGTCCCGCTCATCGGGTAGTTGCCGATAGCTGAACAGGGGCAGGGTCAGGGCGGTATGAATCGAGACGATGAACACCAGCAGATTGGTCCTGGGTACCATCCCCTCCGCCAGCAACCGGTGCAGGGCTCGAACACCGGAGGGTTCATTGCCATGCAGCAGGGTCACGACGGCCCGGCAGCGGCTGCTATCCTGCCCCCGGATCCTGATCAGGGTTGGACCTTTCAGTTGCCGCAGAAACGCCAGCGGAGTCTCGGCGATGCTGTCGGGCGCGGGGTCGTCGATAATTTGCAGATAGGATTCGACCACTACAACACCTCCCATTGGGAAACCGGCCGCCGGCTTTCCACATTCAGCCGGTAATGCCACACCAGTTGCTTCAGGGCGTCGGCTTTAGGCAGTTGTTGCTGGAGACCGGCCAGTGAGTCCAGTTGCCAGCGGGCGCCGTTGCGACCGGTACTGATGCGATTGGCTATGACACCGAGCTGCCGCCGGATATCACTGTCATCAACACCCAGTTCCGACAGTCCTTCGCCACTGATTTCGAGCAACCTCTCGGCGATCTGCCTGAGGGGCTGTTCTTTCAACCGGTTTTGATGCAGGCCGGGCCAGATCAAACGGGCCTCCATGCCTTCGCGGGCGGCGCGGTAGAAATTGGCAGAAGCGTACTTCCAGGGCAGCGCCGAGATCAAGGGTTCCACCCGATAGCGCATGGCAACCGTCAGGCCGATACAGAATGCGGCGTTGGCGGTCATGTCCAGGGCGGTGGGCCCGGCCGGCAGGGAGCGCATCTCGATACGCACGTGACCGGAGCCGGTACTGTCATAAATGGGTCGATTCCAGGGCCAGACAGTGCCGTTATGAAGACAAAGTTCATACAGGCCCGGAAGGCGGTCCTGGTCCAGGGCTGACTGCGGCTCCTGCGGATCGCAAAGGGGGATCAGCGGCGGGTGCAGGTAAACCATGCGGGCAAACAGCTCGTAGGGACCTTGCCGCAACCAGTCGTCACCGAAATCCACCCGGGCGGGCTCCTGCCAGCCCCTGCGGCGCCAACGCCTGCCATCGATGGATTGCTTGAACAGCGGAATTCGAGTCTCGTGCCAGAGGCGGTGCCCCAGCAGCAGCGGCGAATTGGCGGCGACACCGACGACGACCGGGGTCACCAGGGCCAGGGCATTCCAGCAGTCGACAAAGCGCCGAATATCAAAACAGTAGTGAACCTGGAATGAGGTACAGACACCCTCGGCGGTGAGGTCATCGCGGACCATCGAAAAAGGATCGACACCATCGATATTGATTTCAAAGGCGCGCTGGCGCATGTTCTGCAACGAAGAGGTGAGGACGCGATAACGCAGTTCATCGGTCATCATTGACAGACCCAGGTCGGAATCTTTCAGGGTCGGCAGAATGCCCACCGGCAGAATCCGGGCCCGATATTGTCGGGCGGCGCCATTGAGGTCGGTCAGCAGCTGGTCAATACGGTTTTCGAGCTGACTGAAGCAGCCGTTGGCCAGGCGCAGGGGTTCGAAATTGTATTCAATGTTATAGCGGTTCAACTCCAGGGTCAGTCGGGGATCCGCGACAGATTGCTGTAATTGCCGGTTGCAGGTGACCGGCCTGCCCTCGTCATCAATTACGTACAGTTCGAGCTCGGCACCCAGGGTATCTGCACAGTGGCCGAAATCAGGGCGATTCAGTACGGTTTGCAGCGCCTGCAGGTTGCGGTGCAATTTGCGGCAAAATCGCCGGTAATCTCCCCTGGTAAAATCTGCACTGTTGATTTCGCGGCCCATGGCGACCGACACCTCCTGGATTCGAACCCGCAACTGTGCTCAGGTTTCAGCGATAGGCACGAAAAGGCGCATCCTTGTCACCGCCCCTGGTTTCAGAAGTGCCGTTTTCGGCCGCCGTGTTTTTCGGGGCAATGTTGTGGTTGTCCGGACTTTTCGAGGCCCGTTCTGCGGACTTCTGCAACCGGCCGGATTTTGTAGCAGGCGTGGCAGTCGTCCGGTTTCGCCTCAGATAACGAATACCAATATAACAGCCCAGGGCGATCAGAAATATCAGCGCCAGCGGGATCAGCGGTCTAACCGCGCCGGCATCGGTCGATGGCTGCAGCCACTCAAAAGCGATGACAATCCAGACCGGCGCCAGAAAATTCAGGTCGGAGTAGGCCTTGGCAGGGGCCAGGGCGAGGACGATAAAGAACAGTCGGGTCAGATCCCGACAGGTCCGCCAGGGTATCTTGCCGGTATAGTGCCAGCCGAATGGCAGCAGAATCAGGAAGCCCAGCAGATAAATCAGCAATCCCCAGAGGTAATTTTCGGTGGTATACATGGTTTTCAGTCGACCCAGTGAATGATGTGCTCTTCGAGTCCATCCTCGTGGACGAAGTCCTCGGATAATACCCTGCCTCGAACTGAAATACCCGCCCGGTGAACCGAATCCGGGTCACCCGAAATCAGGGGGTGCCAGTCAAAAAGACGATTGCCCTCGCTGAGCAGTCGGTAGGCACAGGTGGCGGGCAGCCAGGAAAGCCGGCTGACATTGTCCCGGGTCAGTTGAATACAATCAGGCACCAGGCGGCTGCGATTGGCGTAGTCGGTGCAGCGACACCTGTCCTGGTCCAGCAGGTTGCATACTACCCGGGTATAGAACAGCTCCTCGGTATCCTCGTCCTCGAGTTTGATCAGGCAACAACGGGCGCAACCGTCACAGAGGGATTCCCATTCCTCGAGGTTCATTTCCGCCAGACTTTTGCTTTGCCAAAAAGGTATTCCAGTCACATCAGTTTCTCATTTTTCTGGCGCATGGCCTGCAGCTGGGGGTCCCGGGGCGGTGGCAATTGCAGGTAAAAACCGTTGGCCTCTATGGCTGCCAGGACACTCGCGGCATCGGCCCTGGCCAGCCTGCGCTCCGGTGTGATTACCAGGCTGGTCACCAGCCGGGTTTTACCCAGACGTTTCAACAGGGCTTCCGGTACACGGCTGAGAGCCTCCTCCCGATCGACAAACAGGTAGAGCTCATCTTCGCGAAGGCTTTTATAGACACTACAGAGTCGCTTGTTGCGCATGGTTTTCCAGGTCTCGACCAATCTGTTGATGACGCCAGCCGGATGACAGGGCCGGCGGTAACTGCACGCTGCCGGCCATGATAGTCCGAACCAGGGATTCCAGGTCTTTCTTTCGCGCCAGTATTTCAGGGGCCATGTCCAGTTGCTCCGCCCTGTCCTTGACCACATCCCGACACTGGTCCAGCATTTTTCGCGCCTCCCTGGGCAGGGGCGCGGGCAGGGGATCAGGACAATCCCGATCAGCCAGATGCTGACCTGCCGCCACCAGTTCCAGCAGTTTATCGCCATAGCGGCGCTGCATGCCGGGATGCAGATCCTGGACGCCGGATAGCTGCTGCCGGTTGTCGGGCAGGTTTTGCGCCAGTTCCAGCAGCACCCGGTCGGGTATGACGCGGTTTCTGGGTTTGTCCCGGCGCCGGGCCTCGATTTCACGCCAACCTGCGAGTTCCCTGAGAATGGCCAGCCCCTTTCGTCCCAGGCGCCAGGCGCCCTTGATACGCGGGTAATAGGCATCGGGGCAGGACGGTTGACAGGCTTCGGCCACCAGAGCCTGCATTTCCTCCTTCAGCCAGGACAGGCGCCCACTGCTTTGTAACCGGGCGTTAAGTTGTTCATAGACCTGCAGCAGGAAATGCACATCTTCGGCCGCGTAGCGGCACTGGGAGTCGCTCAGGGGTCGTTGCAACCAGTCGGACCGGGTTTCGTGCTTGTCCAGGGTGACACCCAGGACGGCGCTGACCAGGGCGGCATAACCCCGGGAAAAGCCGTGGCCGGTGAAGCTGGCGGCCACCTGGGTGTCAAACAGCGGACTGGGCACCACACCCAGTACCCGGTGCAGTACTTCCAGGTCCTCGGAGCAGGAATGAAAAACCTTGATCACCGAAGGATTGGTCAACAGGGCCGAGAGGCTCGACAGGTCCCCGATGGATAGCGGGTCCGCCAGCCAGGTATTGTTGCCGTCACACAGCTGCACCAGTCCCAGGATCGGGTAAAAAGTATCGGTGCGCATGAACTCGGTATCGACCGCGATGGCGGCGGCACCATTGCAAATGGACATGGCTTCGAGTAAACCCGCGGGGCTGTCCACCAGGATTGGTGCCGGCATGGTCGAATCGATGGTTATCAACAGGTCGTCTTCACAGATGTTTTCGACTGGCGAAAGCATGGCTCAGGGTGCCGCCATCGACGTATTCCAGTTCGCCACCCAATGGCACCCCGTGGGCGATGCGACTGATTTTGACGCCTGCCTGGCGGGCACGTTCACCGATATAGTGAGCGGTCGCCTCCCCTTCCACCGTCAAATTGGTGGCCAGAATCAGTTCGTCGATATCCTGCTGGGCGATCAGGGCCATTAACTGGTCGATGCCGATGTCTTCCGGACCGATACCGTCGATGGGCGACAGGTGCCCCATGAGCACAAAATAACGGCCGCGAAAGCTGCCGGACTGCTCTATGGCCAACAGGTCTGCGGGGGTTTCGACGACACAGATGGTCCTGGGATCCCGGCGCTCATTGGAGCAGATCACACAGAGTTCAGATTCGGTGAGGTTGCGGCACTGTTGGCAACGGCCGACCCGCTCAGCAGCCTGCCTGATGGCATCGGCCAGGCGCACGGCACCTTCGCGGTTGCGCTCCAGCAGGTGCAGGGCCATGCGCTGGGCGGACTTGGGGCCGACACCGGGCAGGCATCGCAGTGCATCAATCAATTCGTCAACAAGGGTGCCAAACACAGGGGACATCCATCAGGGTGTATGAGAGCAATCAAAATGGCATCTTGAAGCCAGGGGGCAGCGACATACCGGCGGTGAGGCCGGCCATTTTCTCCTGGGTGGTGCGCTCCACCTTGCGCACTGCATCGTTGACGGCGGCGGCCAGCAGGTCTTCCAGCATCTCTTTGTCCTCGGTGAGCAGACCGGGGTCGATAGTCACCTTGCGAACGTCGTGACGGCCGTTCATCACCACGGTCACCATGCCGGCGCCCGCCTGTCCTTCCACCTCCAGCCGGGCAATTTCTTCCTGGGCGCGCTGCATGTTCTGCTGCATTTCCTGCGCCTGTTTCATCAGATCGTTCAAGCCTTTCATATCTCTATTCTCGCATTCGAAATTTAATCTTTGGGTTCTACGGTCTGCTCCAGCAGTTTGCCATCAAAGAGGCGGATAATCTGCTGGACGTTGGCATCGTCATAGAGTGACTGGATTGCCTGAGCCCGGCGCTCGGCCCTGAGTCGCAGACTGCAAGCCCTTGGGGTCTCGGTACTGACCGTGCCGACGACGATGTCGACCTCTACCGCTTCGCCAAAATAGTCGCTCAGGGCCGAAGCCAGGCGCGCTTCGTGGGAGTGGTCAAACAGGGAACTGTACTGTTTGTCCAGGACAAAACCGAGTTGTTTGCCCTGACGTTCGGTCAGGACCAGGTTGGCGGCGGTGTTTTGCAGGACGCCGCCGATGGCCAGTTGCCGATAGACATCGATCCACTGTTCCGGCTGCAGGCAATTCAGGGTAACGGGCGTAGCCGGGGACTGTTCCCGTGGAGCCTCTGGTGCCGCTGCCAGATCATCGTTGACCTCAGGCTGCTGGCTCACCGGCCTGGCCGCAGCGGCTTGTTCCGGGGATGTCTTTGCCCTGGTCGACGCCGAACTAGGACTCTTGCCGGGGGCAATCCGGGAATCGACCGGGGCCGGTCTCGGCCCCTTGGTGGGACTTGCAGTCAACGTCTCTTCCGGCCGGCGATCAGGAACTGTCACTGACAGGGGTACCACCCGGGCCGGCGCTTTAACCGCTGTAGTCGTGGCTGACACCGGGTCGCCACCGGCTTCCGGCACCGGCCGTGAATTCCGTTCCGAACCCGGGGGCGCTGCCTGGATAGCGGTCGGGCCGGTGGCTTCGGCCCGCGGCACCGACGCCGGTTCAGGCTTTTTTGCTGAGACCGGCACCCCCGGCGCCGAAACCGTCCCCGCACGGGCTGTCGGCGGGTTAATGCCCTGGCCGGTGACGGGTTGGAATGCCAGTTGTCGCAACAGTGTCATTTCAAAACCGGATCGGGGCTCCGCCGCCATGGGCAGATCGCGCCGACCCAGGAGGGTTATCTGGTAAAACAGCTGGACGTCCTCCGCGGGTAGCTTATCCGCCAGGTCCAGTACCTCGCCGTGGTCGCTGTGGCTGTTGTCCAGGGCATCCGGGGCTGTCTGGGCGATGGCGACCCGGTGCCAGACCGACAGCATTTCCGCCAGGGCCTGGTTGTAGTCCGGCGCCTGTTCCGCCAGGGACTCCACCAGTTTCAGGGCCTGCGGCCCATCGCGGTCAGCCAGGGCCTGGCAGATGCGAATGACGACGGTGCGATCGATGCTGCCCAGCATGTCGCTGACATCGGCACTGCTGATCTTGCCGCCGCCGTGACCGATGGCCTGGTCGGCAAGGCTCAGGGCATCACGCATACTGCCATCGGCGGCCCGCGCCAGTGACCATAGCGCGGCCTCCTCAAAGGGCACACGCTCTTCCGTCAGCACATGTTGCAGATGGTTGACGATGCGTTCGGGACCGAGATTTTTCAGGTTGAACTGCAGGCACCGGGACAAAATGGTCACCGGCAGTTTTTGCGGGTCGGTGGTGGCCAGCAGGAACTTGACGTGAGGCGGTGGTTCTTCCAGGGTCTTCAACAGGGCATTGAAGCTGTGGGAGGACAGCATGTGCACCTCGTCAATCAGGTAGACCTTGTAGCGTCCCTGGGTCGGTGCGTACTGAACATTGTCCAGCAGTTCACGCGTGTCCTCGACCTTGGTGCGGGACGCGGCATCGACTTCGATCAGATCGACGAAGCGACCGGCGGCAATATTGGTGCAGGCGCTGCATTCACCGCAGGGAACGGAGCTGACACCGGCTTCGCAATTGAGACACTTGGCCAGAATTCGGGCGATGGTGGTCTTGCCGACTCCCCGTGTGCCGGTAAACAGGTAGGCGTGGTGCAGCCGGTCGCGGTCAAGGGCATTGATCAGCGCCTGCAGCACATGCTCCTGCCCTACCATTTCGCTGAATACGCGGGGGCGCCATTTGCGGGCAAGAACCTGGTAACTCATTGACACATCCGGGGGCAAAACGAGGCTGGCATTATACGGTGCGCCTGCGGCTATCGGTAGCCTTGAACGGACCGGGCCCGCAGCAGTTGGACTCGGTTTCACCGGGGATCCCGATATCGGCAGACGGCTCTGGGGAGGCATTTAACGCTGTAACTGCGGGGTCTGGTATAGCGACGTTGTTTATCGGGGCAAGCGACAAGAGTGAATCCGAAAAACTGGAGGTGACTCCCACCAGCCACACCCCGGCACATGATGTCACTGCTACCGTTGCTCCCTTCCGGGCCTGGCGGGGTTTACAGCTGATCATTGCGGAGGGACCGATGGGAGCCGCCATTGCAAGGCCCGGGATTATGGTGATTTTGACGCGCCGTTGCAACCGATCACTGCCCTGGTTTGCAATTGCGTGCTGCGTTGCGATTGCCATGATTGTCGGGCAGGGGTGGTCCATCGAGTGGCCGAGCGAATCGGACACATTGTCAATCGGCGCTTAGTCAATCGGCACCAAACGGGTATGATTGCCCGGCCTCGCCAGCGCTCTGGCGACGACCACCAGTACTGGATCACGCCAAAGGCGGCTTGCGAAATCGAAATGCGTCAAGAATTTGAACCTGTTGCCCGGGAGCCGTGGCATTTTATCCTGTCACTGGCGCTGTCAATTTCGATACTGGCAAGCTGTGGTGGCGAGACCAATGTCGAATCCGGCAACCGGCTGGGTATTCTGCACTTCGGCAATGGCCCCGAACCCCAGGAACTGGACCCCCATATCGTCAGCGGTATTCCTGAACATCACATCATCGTGGCACTGCTGGAGGGGCTAGTGGTCAAGGATCCCGAATCCCTGGAGCCGATGCCCGGTGTCGCTGAATCCTGGACCCTGAGCGATGACGGCAGGATTTATACTTTCCAGCTGCGGCAAAACGCCCGCTGGTCCAACGGCGACCGGGTCACCGCCGGGGACTTTGCCTGGTCCTGGTGGCGGGCCCTGCAGCCGTCACTGGGCAACTCCTACGCCTATATGCTGTTTCCGATCGTCAATGCCGAAGCCTATGTCAGGGGCCTGATTACCGACTTTGATCGGGTCGGCATCGAGGTCATCGATGATTTTCATTTGCGCGTGACCCTGGCGCATCCGACCCCCTATTTCCTGCAACTGCTGGATCACTACAGCACCTTTCCGCTGCACCGGGCCACCATCGAAAAATTTGGCAACCCGGGCGAGCGCGGTAGCCACTGGACCCGGCCGGGCAATTTTGTCGGCAATGGCCCCTTCATGTTGGACCAGTGGCAATTGCACAAGCTGGTGTCGGTGAAAAAAAACCCCTTCTACTGGGATGCAAAAGCTGTCCGGCTCAACGGCATTCAGTTTCATACCACCGAGAACATATCCACCGAGGAGCGGATGTTTCGCGCCGGGCAGTTGCACCACACGGAAACGGTGCCTATCGACAAGATTCCGGTCTACCGGGAGCAACGGCCCGAGTTGATCCACGTGGCTCCCTATTTGGGCACCTATTTTTACCGTTTCAATACCCGCGTACCCCACCTGCGGGACAAGCGCGTCCGTCAGGCCCTGTCACTGGCCGTCGATCGCCGGTTACTGGTGGAACATGTAACCCGTGGCGGCGAACTGCCGGCTTTCAGTTTTACTCCGCCGAATACCCTGGGATACAGCGCCTCTGTGCATTTGACCTTTGACCCGGAGCGGGCCCGGGCGTTGCTGGCGGAAGCCGGCTACCCCGATGGCAAGGGTTTTCCGGTCACCGAGGTCCTTTACAACAGTTCCGAGAGCCATCAGAAAATCGCGGTGGCCATTCAGCAGATGTGGAAGCAGCATCTCAATATCGACATCAGCCTCAACAACCAGGACTGGAAAGTGTTCCTGAATTCCGTGGAGCAGGGTGATTACAGCATCGCCAGGGCCGGCTGGATCGGCGACTATGTCGATCCCAACACCTTCCTGGAACTCTGGGTGACGGGCAGCGGCAACAATCGCACCGGCTGGTCCAGTGCCGAGTACGACCGTCTGGTGACGCGTCAGGCGCCGGCGGCAACCGGTCGGGAGCAGCGCTATGCACTGCTGCAACAGGCCGAGGCGATCCTTCTGGACCAACTGCCGGTATTACCCATTTATATTTATACCAGCAAGCACCTGCGTCAACCCGCCGTGCAGGGCATGCCCGCCAATCTGCTGGACTATGCGCTGTACAAGCGTGTGTGGTTGCAACCGCAGCTTTCAAATACGGAAATATTCCAATAAATTGTCCACTTCAACAGATAGATATATCAATTTCTTGACGTTATTTATGCCTACGAAGCTGCCGTTGTTGCAGACACAGACGAAGTATCGCCGCTGATGTTGCGGTTTGTATGGTTCCGCATGCTGCAGGCGATCCCGGTATTCCTGGTGGTGGTCACCGTAACTTTTTTCCTGGTGCGACTGGCGCCCGGCGGACCTTTCAGCGGCGAGAAGGCGCTGCCACCGGAAGTGATCAGGGCGCTGGAAGCCCGCTACGACCTGGATTCCCCGGCCTGGCTGCAATATGTCCACTACCTGAGCAACCTGGCCCGGGGCGACTTCGGGCCCTCTTTTCGCTACCCTGGCCGCTCGGTCAACGAATTGATTGCCGCCGGCCTGCCCGCCAGCGCCGAACTGGGTCTGTATGCCCTGCTGGTGGCCATTGGCATCGGCACCGGCACCGGTGTTGTCGCTTCCCTGCGCCCCAACACCGCCCAGGATTATATTCCCATGACCGCTGCCATGATCGGCATTTGCCTGCCCTCCTTTCTGCTGGGGCCGTTGCTGGTGCTGGTCTTCGGCATTCAACTGGAATGGTTGCCGGTTTCCGGCTGGGGTGATATTCCCGGCGACAAGATTCTGCCGGCCCTGACCCTGGGCGCCGGCTATGCCGCCTACATCGCCCGCCTTTCCCGTGGCGGCATGCTGGAAATCCTGACCCAGGACTATATTCGCACCGCCCGGGCCAAGGGCCTGCCGACCCGCATTGTCATTTTTCGCCATGCCCTGCGAGGCGGGCTGATCCCGGTGGTGGCCTTTCTGGGGCCGGCCTTCGCCGGGCTCCTCAGCGGCTCCTTTGTGGTCGAGACCATTTTCCAGATACCGGGACTGGGGCGATTCTTTGTTCAGGCTGCCTTCAACCGGGACTACACCATGATTATGGGCAGCACCGTTTTCTATGCGGGTTTGATCCTGATCTTCAACCTGATGGCGGATATCGTCGCGGTCTGGCTCAATCCCCGATTGCGGCAGCAGCTACAGGGAGCCAGATGAAAGATCCGGACTCGACTGACGTCACCTTTCCCGAGGATATTCTGCAACATGCAGAACAGGGTAGTTCCCTTTGGCGCGATGCCTGGCATCGGCTGTGCCGGAATCGCCTGGCCCTGGCGGGACTCGGTATCCTGATATTACTGGTTCTGGTGGCCCTGCTCACTCCCTGGATCGCCCCCTATGATTACGAATCTCAGGACCTGCTCCTGGGGGCAACCCCCCCCTCCCGGCAACACTGGATGGGCACCGATATCTTCGGTCGGGATCTGCTCACCCGGGTCATGTACGGCGGCAGGATTTCTCTGTTGGTGGGTTTTATCGCCACCGCCGTGGCCCTGGTTATCGGCGTCACCTGGGGAACTCTGGCGGGTTACCTGGGCGGTCGCACCGACGCCGTGATGATGCGGATGGTGGATATTCTCTATGCCCTGCCTTTTATGATTTTTATCATCCTGCTCATGGTTATTTTCGGACGCAGTCTGCTGCTGTTGTTCCTGGCTATCGGCGCCGTCGAATGGCTGACCATGGCCCGGATAGTTCGCGGCCAGGTGATTGGTCTGCGCCGTCAGGAGTTTGTCGAAGCCGCCTTTTCTCTGGGGCTGTCGCCACTGGCCATCATGGTCCGCCACGTGCTGCCCAACACGCTGGGGCCGGTCATTGTCTACACCACACTGACCATACCCGGGGTCATGCTGCTGGAAGCCTTTCTCAGCTTTCTCGGCCTGGGCATTCAGCCACCGCAAAGTTCCTGGGGCCTGCTGATCAATCACGGCGTCGAAAGCATGGAGGAGTACCCCTGGCTGCTGATTTTTCCGGGGCTGGCCCTGGCCGTCACGCTGTTTGCCCTGAATTTCCTCGGTGACGGCTTGCGGGATGCCCTGGATCCCCGGGGATCCGGGGATTAATACGGCCGTGGCGCTGCTGGAGGTCACCGGTCTCAGCGTTCGTTTCGAGGGTCGAAACGGTACCACGCGGGCAGTCAGGCCACTGAGCTTTTCCCTTGATCGCGGACGTGTCCTTGGCATTGTCGGCGAATCCGGATCCGGCAAGTCGGTGATCTGCCTTGCATTGCTGGGCCTGTTGCCGAGCCCGCCGGCATTGATCGATGCCGGCAGCGCCCTGTTTGAT
This sequence comes from Gammaproteobacteria bacterium, assembly GCA_003235325.1. Classification (GTDB taxonomy): domain Bacteria; phylum Pseudomonadota; class Gammaproteobacteria; order Pseudomonadales; family Porticoccaceae; genus SZUA-272. The sequence goes on from QJWQ01000046.1 coordinate 48,216, forward strand.
GGCATTGATCTGCTCCACTGCGGTGAACAACGCCTTAGAAGCCTGAGAGGCAGAGAGATCGGCATGGTGTTCCAGGACCCCATGACCTCCCTCAATCCCTATCTCAGCGTTGGTGTCCAGTTGATGGAACCCCTGATTTATCACCGTCGGGTCAAAGCTGGCGAGGCCAGAATCCGGGCCATTGACATGCTTCGGGAAGTAGGCATTCAGCGGCCGGAACAGTGTTTTCGCAGTTACCCCCATGAACTGTCGGGGGGTATGCGCCAGCGGGTTATGATCGGTATGGCGCTTATCGCCGAACCCCGGCTTCTGATTTGCGATGAACCGACAACGGCACTGGACGTAACGGTCCAGGCCCAGATCCTGGCCCTGGTGCGCGACATTCAGCAAAAACGCAATCTCGCGGTCATCTTTATCAGCCATGACCTCGCCGTCGTCGCCGGCATTGCCGACAATCTGCTGGTGCTGCGGGGCGGTGAACTGATGGAATCCGGCCCCGCGGCAACAGTCCTGCGCCAGCCCCGGGCCCAGTACACCCGCCAGTTGCTCGCCGCCATTCCCTCCGGGGCCAAGGCCGGCAATGTCGGTGCCATAACCGGCGATTCTGATGACCAATCGGGAAAACAGATCGGAACAGACCTGTTAGCCGTTGACAATCTCGGGGTACGATTTCGGGACCACGGTAGCGAATCAGCCTTTTCAAGAGAAAAAAAATACATCCAGGCAGTTGACGGGGTTTCCCTGCAGCTTCGTGCAAATGACATTCTGGGCATTGTCGGCGAGTCCGGTTCCGGCAAATCGACTCTCGGGCGGGCAATTCTTGGCCTGACGCCCATCACCGCTGGCCGGGTGCTGCTCGACGGCCAGTGTCTCAGCGACCTGCCGCCTCGGCAATTGAAGCCCTGGCGGCGGCATATGCAGATGATTTTCCAGGACCCCTACTCCTCCCTCAATCCGCGCCTGACAGTCTATCAGACGCTGGCGGAACCCCTGCTGTTGCATCGTATCGCCAGTCGCCAATCCGTAACCGGCCGCGTTTTGCAATTGATGGACGAGGTGGGCCTGGCCAGGTCTGCCATTCGCAAATATCCCCACGAATTTTCAGGCGGCCAGCGCCAGCGCATCGCCATCGGCCGCGCCCTGGCAACCCGGCCGCGCCTGGTGATTGCCGACGAGCCGGTGTCAGCCCTCGATGTCACCATCCAGGCCAGGATTCTCGATTTGCTTCTGGACCTGGTTAAAGAACACCGACTGAGCATGCTCTTCATCTCCCACGATCTGGCCGTGGTCAGGGCCGTCGCCGACCGGGTTGCAGTAATGCACCGGGGCAAGCTGATAGAACAGGCCCGGACCGAGACGCTCTGGCATCATCCGGTTCAGGACTATACGCGGGCACTGCTGGCGGCAATCCCCTCCTTTTGATTTCAATACCCTGGAGATGAAATTGAAGAATTCCCATGATTCCGAACGGGTTGAGCGCTGGAATCACGGGGACCGGACCTCCCCGTTGTTATACAATCCCCGCCATTGCCTTCCCTATGGATGAGAGCGGCCATGACCAGGTTGACAAGAATTATCGAAGCTATCGACCGGCTCAATAGTGAGGATCCGAACCAGGAACCTGACGGCAGTGAATCCTGCCCGAGGGAATTGCTCTATTCCCGGCGAATGAGCCGGCAATTGCTGGAATTTGCTGCCGATGCCTCGGAAGAACTGCAGATCGCCACTCGAGCGCAGCATATCCAGCGCTGGAAAATGCCCAGGGATACCTATCCGGCAGGGCGTATCGGCTATCTGCAATGGCGTACCGACCTGGGTAAAATGCATGCAAAAATTACCCGGGAACTGATGGCCGAACAGGGCTTCAGCGATGAGGCCTTCGAACGGGTTCGCCTGCTGCTCACAAAACGCGGCATCAAGTCCGACCCCGAAGTCCAGACCCTGGAAGATGTCATCTGCCTGGTCTTCCTGCAATACTACCTGGCTGATTTCTCCCGGAAACACGATGAGGACAAGGTCCTGGATATCATTCGCAAAACCTGGCACAAGATGTCCGACGCCGGACAGCAGGCGGCCCTCTCTCTGCCTTTACCCCCGGAATGCAGGCGCCTGGTCGGGCTCGCCCTGACAGTCTGAGCGTCTTTTTTATATTTCTTAATACTATCGTCTAACACCATGATTATATGAATGTAACTCATTGTTGGCATTCAGATAATACAGGCTGAAGCAAGGTTTTAATGTTTATTATCCGGCAACTGGGTACATAAATTTCATGAAGGAGTACTCTGCAATCGACATCAGCAATGTAAACGACTTGTCCCTGTCATAATTCAGTGTTAATAACTACAGCTCCAAATAAATTTACCCCGCCGGCTACATTTTTCGTTATTGGCTGTCGAAATATCAGATTTAAGGACGTGGGTATCGGCAATCCGGGCCAGGTTCCATTAGGTTGCAGAGGTCGAACAGTCACTCGGTGACCATCAGAGGTCAAAGATGCAGAGCAGTACAGATTTACAACGTAATCAGAGCATTGGCGAGGAAATAGCGAATGCGATCAGTCATGGTCTGGGCGTGCTCGGCGCCGTGATCGCCATACCCGTTCTGGTTGCCGGCGCTGTTCGCGAAGGAGGCGTTGCCGAGGTCATAGGTGCCAGCATTTTTGGACTGACCATGCTGCTGCTGTACCTGGCCTCGACCATCTATCATGCCCTGCCCCACGGCAAAACCAAGCGTATTTTCCAGATCATAGACCATTGCGCTATTTTCCTCTTGATTGCCGGAACTTACACCCCCTTCACCCTGGGCATTCTCCGGGGTTCCTGGGGCTGGACACTCTTTGGCATCGTCTGGGGACTGGCGGTATTTGGCATCATATTGAAGACTCTGGTCGGTACCCGTTTCCAGAGGCTGTCGACCTGCCTCTACCTCGCCATGGGCTGGATCATTGTGATAGCCCTCAAACCGATGCTTGAAGTCGTGCCCCTGAACGGAATTTTGTGGCTGGTAGCCGGGGGGGTGGCCTATACCCTGGGTGTCGCATTCTTTCGACTCGACCACCGGGTGCGTTATGCCCATTTTATCTGGCATCTCTTCGTAGTAGCCGGTTCTTCCTGCCACTTTGTAGCAGTCTTTGCCTATTCCACCTGACAGGTCTTGAAAAAACATTTCTCAAGCCGTGGCAACGGAAAACCGGGCACCCCGGCGCATCAATGTCAACTCTGATAGTCACTTGCTCAACATTCTTGTCCTGAGTTGCTCGCGTCCCTCCACTTCCGGACTCTGGATTGACAGCAGGATCAACTGACGCAGGAAACTCTCGATTCTCGGATCATTGATATCGTTGTGATCGTGGATCAGTTTCTTATCGACCCGAATATTCAGATAGGGATTGCGACCGACAGAATTCATGGTCCGTTCCAGAATGGAACCATTAAACCGGATGCTGCTGCCCGGGTGATCGCTTTCCCAGCCATTGCCGACTTCCGTGAACAGTGCCATCTCCGAGTCCGGATCAAACACGAAGTCATCTGGCGCAACGGTGGAATCCTCGGCTTTGAGATAATGCGTCTTATAGCCATCAAAATGACCGACAGCGGTGATGTTTGCATCTCCCTGGTCAATGGTTTCCCCGGCTCCGCTCACCGGGTTTTGACGTTGTACATGGCGATCTTTTTCGAAGAATGTCGACAACCAGCGACCGACGGGAAAGGCGTACCGGGTGGCATAATCCGCTTCTGACGTCAGTATCGCCAGCCTCGGCAACTGTCCGGGGAAATAGGTTCTTCGTTCATTGGCCATGTCGCTAAGGTTAGCGAACTCCAGGGCTTCAAATGCAGGATTGATCAAGACCACCAGGTCGGCCACGCCGCGGGCATTGCCGACCTGGCCATCTGAATCCCCGGTTTGGACCAGACCATTTTCCAGAAGCTCACTGAGAGCCGAGTAGATGACGGCACCACCGAAACTGTGCCCGACGATGACCAGACGAGTCAGGGAGTCATCATGGTCACCGGATGACTGCGCTCTCTTGGCCTTCTGTATCTGTTCAAGCCGGCTCAGTAGCTCCGTAGCGCCGCCGAAACCCACCTTGTGGGCTGTCTTCTTGCGATCCCAAAATGTCAGTTCCTTGACGACAGGAACACTGATCGATCCGCCGCGCCAGCCGAGATAGATACCCGCGACCTTGCGCGGCTCCCTTCCCAATTGCCGGCTTATCACAGATTCCATCAGGCTCAGGCGTTCCAGACTATTGCGAAAAGTCTGAATATTCTCATCTCCCGACATGGCACTGTGCTTCCAGCCATGAACAAAGACTACCATCAGCAGTTCACTGTCGGCGCTATCGGATGCCAGTTTGTTGATGACAGTCCACATCTGCTGCCGGTCCCATAACTGGCCCTGATCATCAAGTTCGATAAAACTCATCAGGTAATCACTGTCAGGACTGGCGGGATTTCGGTATTCCTGCAGCGCACTCGATGGACAATCCTTGTCGGGCTGGGCCGAAGTACAGAGCCCGTAATCAAGCCGGTACTGCTGATGGGAAATACATGCTGTCAATGAAAAGAGCGACAGTAGCAGCAGGATTTTACTAGTGCGAAATAAAGTGTGGTTCATGACGGGACATCCTCTCCGGCCCTGGCCGGCTCCTTGGAAAATTCAATCAGTGTATTCGTGCAAGGTTTCAGGCCTGATGCATCATACCGGGTCAACCTTCCGATTCTGTTGGTTCAATGCCGTCAGAGCGCTGACCGGAAATTAACCCTGGTAACTTGCTTGCCTAATACCCACTGAGCACCACAATTACAATTCGGCTAGCCACCCGGACAGATCGGGAGATTTTCTCTGGGTAACCTGTTTCAGGGACAGACACAACCTCTGCCAGTAGAGACCTATTGATAATGGTGCTCAGCAAACATATCGCCTGGAAATAATCACGCGCCGGCGCCGACCACGGGCATGCACACTAGATACCGGAATATATGAAGTTTAATCGCTAACGCATTATTTTTGAAATGCATTTTTTACAGGTTTTTTTTGCAATTCGTGCATCTGGATGATTATCAGAGGCATGCCTGATTGCTTTCAAGAATAGCAGGCAGCCAGTCCAGCCTTCTCCCTCAGCAGCTATGGTACCAGACCACCCGGAACGACACTGTGTGGCCGGGCGAGCCCATTTCCCGGATGGTGTCGGCCGTACTCTGTTTGAACAATCACTTTCACCGATAGGCAGCCGATAGCCTATGGCCAGCAACGCCAGGAGACACCTTAATTCTCCTGACCTGCCTGATTGGCAGAGACGCCTGCA
>QJWQ01000016.1 GCA_003235325.1 Gammaproteobacteria bacterium
AGCCACCGGATGTTGAAGGCCTCCTGGACATAGGCGGGCTCGCCGGCACTGACGGGAAATTCACGGGTCAGCCGGCTGTAGGAGTAGGCGGTGAAGGACACCACGACCCCGGCAAAGATAAATGCGAGGGCGGTAAAGCGGCCACTCTCCGCCGCCACTTCACCCACCAGAACATAGATACCGGCGCCGAGAATGGTACCCATGCCGTAGAGGACGATGCCGGGCAAGCCGATGGAGCGGTTCAGAAGCGTATCAGCAGTCATGGCTTGAGGCGCGCGTCATGTCAGCGGTCTGGTGACCGGAGCAGGAAACTGACGGAATATACCGGATGGGCAGGGACATCGACCTGTAGCAAACAATGGATTGATTTCAGTTTGCGGGCAATCCCCTTCGGCCGCAAGAAGGAGGCGGATAACCGCGGCTTTTCCAGGGGCACAGCAGGGGCTGGTCAGGTTCCTATCCCGTGGGGATTGCTGCACAATGACCCGAAATACAAGTGCCAGGTTGGATGACAGGAAATGGCTGATAGTAAATTTCGAAACCGCCTTGAGATCATCATCTTCGGTACGGATACCCGGGCCGGCAAGAATTTTGACCTGGTCCTGATCTATACCATTCTCATCAGTGTGCTCGCCGTGATGCTGGACTCGGTGGAAAACATTCACCGGGATTACGGCACCCTGTTGCTCTACCTGGAATGGTTTTTTACCCTGCTCTTTACCATTGAATATATTCTGCGGATTTACATCTCGAAGCGACCGCACCGGTATATTTTCAGTTTTTACGGCATCGTCGATCTGTTGTCGGTACTGCCCGCCTACCTGGCCCTGTTTGTCACCAGCGCCAAGTACCTGCTGATCGTGCGCCTGCTGCGGGTATTGCGGGTTTTTCGAGTACTGAAGCTGATTCGCTATGTCGACGAGGCCAACCTGCTGATGCGGGCGATCAGGCAGGCCGGACGCAAGATTCTGGTATTTTTCTTTTTCGTCCTGGTCCTCAGTGTCATTTTTGGTTCCCTGATGTTCCTGGTGGAAGGTCGCGAGTACGGATTTACCAGCATCCCCCGCAGCATCTACTGGACCATCGTCACCATCACTACCGTCGGTTATGGCGACATCACACCCCAGACCGTTCTTGGCCAGTTGATCTCGACCCTGGCGATGCTCATCGGCTACTCGATCATCGCCATCCCCACCGGCATCCTGTCCGCCGAGCTGATCGCCGAGGCCCGGCGCAAGCACCCGGCCATCACCTGTGGGCAGTGCCGGCGGGGCGACCACGAAGAGGATGCCGTCTACTGCAAGCATTGTGGTGCCGCCCTGACGCCGGAAGGCCCGCCACCGACTTGAACTGTCGATAAGGACATTCAATGACGGGCGGCCTGCTGGTTCCGCAATAAGGTTCCACGCCGGTGTTAACTGCCGGTAGGCAGCGGCATCAGTGACCACGCCGGGTCGATTACCCTGACCCGGCCCGGTTGACACCCCGCCCGGGACTACCTATAAATTTCTGGGAGCCTGTCGGATTTAAGCATTTTCCACAGTAGAACAGACTGAGGTCCGGCAGGCTGCGAGGTAATGTCTTTGCCCGCGCATCCCGAATGCGGGGGCCCTCCACTTACCGGGACATTGCCGTTAGGGTTCGGTCGCGCACAATACCCGGGCCGCGGAGTTGCCACATGCACGGTACCCTGTTCCTGATACTGGGTCTGGCCGGACTGCTGACCATCGCCAGCCTGCTGCAGCCGGTCGCCATACGCCTGAATTTCCCCTATACCGTGCTGCTGGCCGCCGCCGGTATTGTCCTCGGCGTCGTTGTCCTGTTTATGAAGGATGTCGAACGCTTCTGGATGATTGGCGATTTCCTGCTGTCCCTGGAATCCTTTCGGATCACCTCGGACGCGGTGTTTTTTATCTTCCTGCCGGCCCTGATTTTCGAATCGGCCCTCAATATCTCCGTGCGGCACCTGATGGACGATATCGGCCCGATACTGATGCTGGCGGTGCTGGGACTGTTGATTTCCACCTTTATGGTGGGCGCTTCGGTGGCGGCGGTGTCCGGTGTCAGCCTGGTGGCCTGCCTGTTGCTGGGGGCCATTGTCTCGGCCACCGACCCGGTGGCGGTGATCTCGATTTTCAAGGACCTGGGGGCGCCGCACCGCCTGACCATCCTGGTGGAAGGCGAGAGCCTGTTTAACGACGCCACCGCCATTGTCATGTTCACCATCCTGGCCGGCATTCTCATGGGCACCCAGGAAGCCGGCGTGCTGGATGCCACCGGCAGTTTTATCAAGGTCTTTTTTGGCGGTGTCCTGTTCGGTTCGTTCATCTCCTGGGTGGTGGCCACCATCATCGGCTACCTGCGCAATATGCCGGTCACTGAAATCACCCTGACCCTGTGCCTGGCCTACTTTTCGTTTCTGTTCGCCGAACATTACCTGCACGTGTCCGGGGTGATGGCGGTGGTCAGTGCCGGCATTGTCATGCGCTCGTTTGGCCGCACCAAGATATCGGCCTCCACCTGGCACGCCCTGATGGAAACCTGGGAACAACTGGCGTTCTGGGCCAATTCCCTGATCTTTTTCCTGGTGGGGCTGGTGGTCAGCAAGCTGCTGACGGACATCGACCTCGCCGACATGGTCAATCTCGGGGTGCTGGTGGCGTCCGCCCTGGGGGCCCGGGCGCTGGTGCTCTACGGCCTGTTGCCGCTGATGTCCCGGGTCGGCCTCGGGCAGCAGGTGAGCGTCGCCTACCGGACGGTGATGTTCTGGGGCGGACTGCGGGGCGCCGTGTCCCTGGCCCTGGCGCTGGTAGTCGTCGATAACCCGGTTATCGATGCCGACATCAAAAAAATGATCGGTACCCTGGTCACCGGCTTCGTGCTGTTTACCCTGTTTGTCAACGCCACCAGTATTCGCTCCCTGGTCAGCGCCCTCAGGCTCGACCGGTTGCAGAATGCCGATCTGGTGATGCGCAACCAGGCCATGGCCCAGTCCCTGCAGCATATTCAGAATGAACTGAAAAAGGCCGCCAGTGAGTACGGGATCGGCTGGGGTGCGGCCGCCGAGGTCGCCGGGGAGTATCACCGGCGGCTGGTGGATCTCAGGTTGACCCTGGCGGGCAGCGACCGGATATCACGCCAGGAACTGCAGCGAATAGGTCTGACCACGGTCACCAATTACGAGGCTGAACTCTACCTGTCCCGTTTTTCCGAGGGGCTGGTGTCGGCGGGGATCACCCGGTTATTGCTGGCCCGTGTCGATAATCTGCTGGATGCCCTGAAGAGCAATGACCTGTCCGAATACCAGATGGCCGTCGACCACTCCCTGGCCTACGGCCCGGTCTTTCACGTCGCCGCCCGCCTGCACCACCGCCTGTCCTGGCCCGGCCCCCTGGCGAGGCAGATCGCCAATCGCCTGGAAGTGCTGACGGCCAGCCATTCGGTTGTCGAGGAATTGAAAAGTTATCCCCACCAGAAACTGGAGTCCCTGGTGGGCAGGGATGTCTGCGATGAACTGGAAGCGCTGCTGGTCAGCCGCGGTGAAAAGACCCGGGATGAACTGGAGACCCTTCGGCTGCAGTATCCCGACTACGCCCAGACCATTCAGAAACGGGACCTGGGTCGAATTGCCCTGCGCCTGGAGGAACGGGATTACACGCGCATGCTCAACGAGCGGGTCATCAGCCAGGAAGCCTATACCGACCTGATGCGGGACCTGGACCGCCGGGCACGGCTTCTCGACCGGCAGCCCCGCCTGGATCTGGTGTTGCCGCCACAGCAACTGGTGGCCCGGGTACCGTTTTTTGCCGACCAGCCGCCGGACTTTATTGACGGCGTTACCCGGCTGTTGAAATCCCGGCTGATCGAGCCGGGGGAGTCCCTGGTGCGCAAGGGCGACACGGCGGACGCCATGTACTTTATCGCCACCGGCGCCGTCGAAATCAACGTCGAGCCGAAACCGGTCCGGCTCGGCAGCGGCGAGTTCTTCGGCGCTATCGCCCTGTTGACCCGGCAACCGCAAAAGGTGGATGTTCGTTCCCTGGGATACGGGCAGTTGTACTCCCTGTCGGCCCACGAATTTGATTTGCTGCTGGCCAGCGACCCCGCTCTGCGCCAGACCATCACCCGGTCCGCCCTGAAAAGCCAGGGGCCCTTTGCCTTTCTGGGCTAAGATCTGTTAGGGCCTGTTAACACTAATTGGATTGCCGTTGTCGAGTCTAAAAATTCACCAATCAAGGCGCGAGGAGAGTGGTTTGGTTACTCCAAATGAGCGACGAGCAACGCTGAGTGGTAAATTTTTAGGCTCAACCCGGAGGGCTGGGTCCATTTTTCTGCCCCGCTTCGTTATCAATCGCTCATGTAGAGTCACTACACCACGCTCATTCTGCCTCGCCGGGCAGAAAAGTGGCCACCAGCAACGATAAAACTATTAGTGTTAACAGGCCCTATTAACCCGACAACTCAACAGGCTTCCCGCCTATTGGGTTGCGGGCCCTTAAAATACTGTGGGACTGTGCGAAGTTCCCTGTGTTTCAGGGGGTTGGTACTATAAGGGCTTGCACTGGCGTGCAGCCATTGGCTGCACGTCCCTGTGCGGCATTAACCCTGCATAAAAGCTTGCCGGGTCAATAACACCGGTCTGCTCAGGAGAGGGACGACGCCGGTTCAAACGCCGGGTTGGTTTCCGGACAGAGCCGCCAGCATCGCCGCTTCGTATTGCTCCGCCCCGAGGCCCACCACCAGGTGCGTGACATTGCCCGCCAGGCGCATGACCCCGGTGACACCGCCGCTGCCGGCCAGGGCAGGTTCATCGATGCTGCCGGAGTCCTCAATCTCTATTCTGAGCCGGGTTTCGGCGCAGGCGGCCACCCGGCGGATATTGTCGGCGCCACCAAGGGCCCTGATTATGGCGGCTACCTGGACACCGAGGTCCGGCATGGTCTCAGCCGGAACCGGCGCCGTTACGTCTGCCGGTTGCACCGGTGCCGACCCGGCCGTGTCGAGCCCTGCAGTGTCGAGCCCGGCGGTGTGGAGATAGGTCTCCATGTCGGTTTTCAGGTTTTCCGAGCGGGTGCCGAAGATGGCCTGAATACTGTTGCCCACCACCACGACGCCGGTGGCGCCCAGGGCCTTGAGTCGCTCCTGGTCGGCAGTATCTATATCAGCCACTGCCACCCGCAGGCGGGTAATGCAGGCATCCAGGGAGACGATATTGTCCGGGCCGCCGAACGCCTCGACCAGTTTTTGGCTCAGTTCGTCGCCGGTAGTGGTCGCGGCGCCGGAACCGGGCTCTATACCGGAGTTGGCGAGGGCTGCCGTTTCCCGGCCGGGTGTGGGCAGGTTGAAGCGGACGATGGCAAAGCGGAACAGGCCGTAGTAAAGGGCGGCCCACAGGGGACCGATCAACAGCAGCCACAGGCCCCGGGACGAGTTGGCAAAGAGCACCAGATAGTCAATCAGGCCGTGGGAGAAAGTCATGCCGTGCCGGATACCCAACTCGATACAGAGCAGGTAGGCGGCGCCGGCCAGCACCGCGTGCAGCAGGTAGAGCAGCGGCGCCAGGAACATGAAGGCGAATTCCAGGGGTTCCGTGATGCCGGTGAGAAACGAGGTCAGTGCCGCCGACATCATGATGCCGCCGACCCGGGCCCGGTTCTCCGGTCTGGCGCAGTGCCAGATGGCCAGTCCCGCCGCCGGCAGCCCCCACATTTTGAACAGGTAGCCGCCGGCCATATTGCCGGCCGTGGGATCACCGGCAATATAGCGATGGATTTCGCCGCGAATGATCTCTCCTGACACAGGGTCCGTGTATTGCCCCGCTTCAAAGAAAAACGGCACGTTCCAGATATGGTGCAGTCCGAACGGGAGCAGCAGTCGCTCGACAAAACCGTAAATGGCAAAGGCAGTCCCGGGACTCTCATTGGCGGCCCAGTTGGAAAAGGCATCGATGCCCTGGCCGATGGGGGGCCAGACGAAGCTGAGCAGGGTGCCCAGGATCATGGCCGCAAATGAGGTGACGATGGGAACGAAACGCTTGCCGGAGAAAAAGCCCAGGTAGGCGGGCAGTTCAATCCGGTGGTAGCGATTGTACAGGTAACTGGCGACGCCACCCGCCAGAATGCCGCCGAAAACCCCGGTATTGACGGACTTGATGCCCATTATCGAGGTCACCTCATAGCCCAGGGCCCGGGCGACCACGCCCATGGTGGCCAGCATCACCACGTAACCGACCGCCGCGGCCAGGGCGGATACACCGTCATTGTCGGAGAAGCCCAGGGCCACGCCGACGGCAAAGATCAGGGGCAGGGAGGTGAAAACCACGCCCCCCGCTGCCGCCATCACGGCGGACAGTTCATGGGGCAACAGGGCAAAGTCGGCGCTGCCGATTCCCAGCAGAAGACCGGCTCCGGGCAGTACCGCTACCGGAAGCATCAGCGCCTTGCCCAGCTTCTGCACCACGGCAAAGGCGTTACCGCCAATTGTCCCCGGGGCTACCATCGCTGTCTCCAAATGCCCGTCGGGCGTGTTTGCTGACTATCCCTCCCGGTGCTTCGACCTCAAGGGGCCGATGAAACCGAACAGCTCCGGTTCGGTTTCGCGGTGTTGTTTCAATTCTGCGAGTCCGGGCACAGGGCCCTGACCGCCGTGGCGCTGTCCTGTTCCAGGGCTCGCCGGGACAAATCCCGGCAGTCGGCCAGCTTCAGAGTCCGGATCAGGGCCTTGATTCGGGGAATGGTGGGCACCGAGCAGCTCAGTTTGGTGATACCCAGGCCCAGGAGTATTGGCACCGCGCGGGGGTCGCTGGCAATATCACCGCAGACCCCGACCCACCTGCCCTCGTTGCCGGCGCCCTTGATCGTGGCCTCGATCAATCGGAGCACCGCCGGGCTCAGGGCATCAATGGTTGCCGCCAGACGCGGGTGGTCGCGATCCATCGCCAGGGTGTACTGGGTCAGGTCATTGGTGCCGATGGAGAAAAAATCCGCTTCCCGAACAAACCGGCTGGCCATCAGGGCCACTGCCGGTACCTCGACCATGATGCCCAGGGGCACAGGCTCAATCCCCAGTTTCTGCCGCTCTTCCTCCACCAGAGCCCTGGCCCGGTGAATGTCGTCAAGTGTGGTGACCATGGGCAGCATGATCGATACCCGGCCGTGACTGGCCGATCTCAGAATCGCGCGCACCTGCAGACGCAGGATTTCCGGGCGGTCGAGCCCGACTCGAATGCCCCGCTCACCCAGGAACGGGTTGTTTTCACGGGGTATGGGCAGGTAGGGCAACGGCTTGTCACCGCCGACGTCCAGGGTCCTGATAACCAGGGGCTGGCCCGGTTCCAGGGCCGCAATGATGTCCCTGTAAACCTGATACTGCTCGTCCTCGGAGGGCGCCGTGGTACGGTTCATGAAAAGGAACTCGGTGCGCAGCAGGCCGACTCCCCCGGCGCCGCACTGAACGGCTTGCCTGGCATCGGTCAGGCTGCCGATATTGGCGTCCACCTCGATGGCAGTGCCGTCCCAGGTAATGGCGGGTTCCCGGGCCTTGCGCAGGTACTGTTCCCGGTCACCTTTATGGCGGTCGATCCGGTTGCCGGCATCAGCCAGTTGTTCAGGGGTCGGGTTGAGGCGCAAGGTGCCGGCGTCGCCGTCGAGGATCACCGGTGTGCCGTTGGCAATGTCCAGAATTCGTGACCCGATACCCGCTACCGCCGGTATATCCAGAGCCCGGGCCAGGATCGCCACGTGGGAGGAGGCACCGCCCATCAGGGTGCAGAAACCGAGAACATTATCGCGATCCAGGTGGGCCGTGGCGGACGGGGTCAGTTCTTCGGTCACCAGAATCGACTGCTCCGGGATGGGTTCGTGTTCGGCCGGTCGGGTGTCAGTCAGCAACCGCAGGATGCGCCGACCCACGTCCCGCAGGTCATTGGCCCGTTCAGCCAGCAGGGAGTTCTTAAGGGTGGAGAAGCGCTCGGCGAAGCTGTTGATGGCATTGTTCCAGGCCCAGGCGGCACTTTTACCGCCGGCGATTTCAGCATAGGCCATATCCAGCAGCTCGGGATCATCCAGCAGTTCCTGGTGGGCGGCGAAAATAGCGGCCTTGCCCTGGTCGGTTTCCTCGTGCAGGCGCGACTGTAAGGCTTCGAGCTGGACCATGCCTTCCGCCAGGGCATGGTCCAGAAACCGTTGTTCGGCGTGAGGTGCCTGGCCGTACTCCTCCACGGAAATTTTTTCACTGCGAAACTGGAAGACGCTGCCGATGGCCAACCCCGGTGAGGCGGCCACACCCTCGATCAGGCTCTGGTCGGTGGCATGGAGTCTCGGCGCCGGGCTGGCGAACTCGGAAACCGCGACACTGGCCGGCGCCGGCGCCGGGGCCAGGCCTTCGTCGCCAAGCCCTGCTGCCAACAGGGGCACCAGTGTTGCCAGCGCCTGTTCTGCGTCCTCGCCCCGGGCCAGCAACCTGACCCGGTCATCGCGGTTTACTTCGAGACCCATGATGGCCACCACGCTCTTGGCGTTGATCGTTTGCTCACCCCGTTGCAGGCGGATATCGGCGCTGTATTTCTTGGCCATATTGGCCAGCACCGCCGCCGGCCGGGCGTGCAGCCCGGTTTCATTGGGTACGGCTATCTCGTCCGAAGCCAGATTGTTGGCGTCAAGGGATCTGATTTTCGAACCGCTACTGACCGCCCCTGCCCGCAGTTTCACTTTCGGCTTGTCTCTATTGGCAGCGACACGGGCTGGAACATGGAGGGACGCCGGAGAGGGCGCGGCAGGTGAGCGCCGCTGCCCCCCGATGTCCTGGTTCGTGGCCGGGGAACCCCCGACAGAAGGTGGGGCGGCTGACTCCGGAGGTTCACCGAGCCACAAACCCAGTATGTCGTCCTCGCCGGCCCTGACGGTACCGGTTTGGGGTTCGAAGCGACTCACCAGCTCGGAATTGGTGATGACGATCTGGGTCAGCAGGCTTCTGGCATTCATGGCGACGAAATCGGCATCGAAATCGATCAGGACATCGCCGGTCTTGACCCGGTCACCGGCCCTGACCCTTGGGGTGAAGCCCCGGCCGTTGAGCTCCACGGTATCCAGACCAATGTGAATCATCACCTCGAGTTCGTCTTCGGTCATCATGGTCACGGCGTGGCCGGCGGAGTGTAGTTGCAATACCTCGCCGTCGCATGGCGCCCGCAGGCATTCGTCCAGGGGGTCGATGGATATGCCGTCACCCACCATCTTCTGGGCAAATACCGGGTCGGGCACGGATTCGATGGCCATCAACAGCCCGGACAACGGTGCCTTCAGTACGATCCTTTTACTGGAGAGTGGTGCAGCCGCGAGGTTCATGGTGTTTCCTCACCTTGAAAGTTCCTGACAAGTAGATTATAGGAGACGAAAGCGGTGAGCATTTGGCCGGTGGCAGCGAGCGGCGTACAGTGGCCCGGTAGATACGGTTTTCTTACGTTTACTTTACACTTGACTTCCGGGCGTACTCGGTGACAATCGCCGCGTGCATTGGCAGCGCCCAGCCGTGGCCGAAAACCAGAATATAGCCGGACATCTCAACCGGCAGTTATGCCCATCAGGGCAGGGGGTTGGTCTTGGAGCCAACAAACGGAAAAAATCCGGAATATTTTCACAAGGTGGTGGACTGCCAGTACGCCTGTCCGGCCCACACAGCGGTTCCCGAGTACATTCGCCTGATCGCCGCCCGGCGCTATACCGAGGCCTACCTGGTCAACTGGGAGTCCAATGTCTTTCCCGGCATTCTCGGCCGCACCTGTGACCGTCCCTGCGAGCCGGCCTGTCGCCGGGGCCGGATCGAGCCGGAGCCGGTGGCCATCTGCCGGCTGAAGCGGGTCGCCGCCGATTTCAAGGACGATATACGCCACTGCCTGCCGGTGGCGCCGGAGCGAAAAAACGGCAAGCGCATCGCCCTGGTGGGCGCCGGTCCGGCATCCCTGACCGTGGCCCGGGACCTGGCGCCCCTGGGTTACAAACTGCACGTGTTTGACAGCCTCAAGGCCGGTGGCGGCTTCATGCGCAGCCAGATCCCGTCGTTTCGGTTGCCGGAGTCGGTGCTGGACGAGGAGGTGGGCTATATCCTGGAGATGGGGGTGTCCAGTCATTTCAATCGCACCATCGACAGTCTCAAGGACCTGCTCGACGAAAATTACGACGCTGTCTTTGTCGGCTCCGGCGCTCCCCGGGGACGGGACCTGAAAAACCTGCCCGGTCGCAAGCCGGGTAACCCTTATATTCATGTGGGTATCGACTGGCTCGCCAGTGTCGCCTTTGGCCACAAGACCAGTATCGGCCGCCGGGTGATTGTCCTCGGCGGCGGCAATACCGCCATGGACTGCTGCCGCACCGCCCGGCGCCTGGGGGGCGAGGACGTCAAGGTGATCGTTCGCAGCCCGTTCAAGGACATGAAGGCATCGCCCTGGGAAAAGGAGGATGCCATTCACGAGGACATTCCCATTATCGACAACCATGTGCCCCTGGATTTTGTGGTTGAGGGCGGTGTGCTGACGGGTATGCATTTCGAGCAGGTGCGGGCCGAGTACGACGCCAATGGCCGACGAACCCTGGTCAAGCTCAATCAGGCGCCGGTGTTCTATCCCTGCGACGAGGTGCTGGTGGCCATCGGCCAGGAAAATGCCTTTCCCTGGATCGAACGCAATATCGGTATCGTCTTTGACAAGTGGGGCATGCCGGTGCTGGACCCGGACACCTTCCAGTCCGCCAACCCCCGGGTTTTCTTTGGCGGCGACGCCGCCTTCGGCCCGTCAAACATCATCACCGCCGTCGCCCACGGTCACCAGGCGGCCATTTCCATCGACCTGTTCTGCCAGGGCCGGGACATCACCGACCGGCCGCCCCCCCATGTCAATCTGGTCAGCCAGAAAATGGGTATCCACGAGTGGAGTTACGACAACGCCATCGAGGATGACCCGCGCTACCGGGTGCCGCTGGTGGAGAAGCAACTGGCCCTGGGCAACCGCAAGCTGGAGGTGGAACTGGGCTTTGACGCCGCCGCCGCCTACCGTGAGGCCGAGCGCTGTCTCAATTGCGATGTGCAGACGGTATTCGAGGAAACCCGCTGTATCGAGTGTGACGCCTGTGTCGACATCTGTCCCACAGACTGCATCAACTTTACCGCCAATCTGCCGGAGCCGGATTTGCGGCAGCGGTTGCGAGTGCCGGCCCGAAACCAGGACCAGGACATTTACGTCTCCGCCAACCTGCCCACCGGGCGGGTAATGGTCAAGGATGAAAATGTCTGCCTGCACTGCGGCCTCTGTGCCGAGCGCTGTCCTACCGCCGCCTGGGACATGCAGAAATTTCTTTACCAGGTGGCCAAGGCCAGCGAATGGCCGCTGAACGCAGAGGCAGCGGAATCCCCGGGCAATTGACACCGGCCGGGGCTAGACCATAGCAGTCAACAGTATGACCAACCAGCAGAGAGTCGCGTGAATACCAGGGCGAAACAAGTAAGAGACAAGGTGGTGCCGGACACTGAAAAGCGGAAATCGGCGGGTGCGGTCAACGACTTTGTCATCCGCTTTGCCAATGTCAATGGCACCGGTTCCGCCAGCGCCAACAACCTGTTTGCCAAGGCGGTGTTTCGCATGGGCATCCCGGTCAGCCCCAAGAACATTTTTCCCTCCAATATCCAGGGGTTGCCCACCTGGTTCGAGGTCCGGGTCAGCGAAAAGGGCTACCTGGGCCGGCGCGGTGGTGTCGACATGCTGGTGGCGGTCAACCCCCAGAGCCAGCAGCAGGACCTGGAAAGCCTGGAGTCGGGCGGTTACTTTTTCTACGACAGCACCAAGCCCCTGTCCCCGGCCCTGCAGCGTCCGGACATCAACTATATCGGCGTGCCCCTGACCCGGATCTGTCTCGACGAGTACAGCGATCCCCGGCAGCGGCAACTGTTCCGCAATGTGATCTACATCGGCGCCCTGGCGGCCCTGCTGGCCATTGAATTCGATGTGCTCAAGGTGCTGGTGGGCGAGCAGTTCAAGGGCAAGGAAAAACTGATTGCCCCCAATATGCACGCCCTGGAGCTGGGCTTTCAGTACACCCGGGAACACTTTGACTGTCCCCTGGCTATCAGGGTCGAGCGGCGGGACCTGGTGGGTGACAGGATTTTGCTGGAGGGCAACGATGCCCTGGCGCTGGGGGCCATCTATGGCGGCGCCACCGTCGCGGCCTGGTATCCGATTACGCCCTCCACCTCGGTGGTGGATGCCTTCGACAAGTACGCCAGGCGACTGCGCATCGACCCCGGCAGCGGTGACAGGAAATACGCCATCGCCCAGGCCGAGGACGAACTCGCCGCCATCGGTATCGCCATCGGCGCCGCCTGGAATGGCGCCAGAGCCTTCACCGCCACCTCCGGCCCGGGGGTGTCGCTGATGTCGGAGTTCATCGGTCTGGCCTATTTCGCCGAGGTGCCGGTGGTGCTGTTCGATATCCAGCGGAGCGGACCGTCCACCGGTATGCCGACCCGCACCCAGCAATCCGATATCTTTGCCGCCGCCTACGCGTCCCACGGCGATACCCGCCATGTGCTGCTGTTTCCCTCCACGCCCAGGGAGTGCTTTGACATGGCGGCCCTGAGTTTTGACCTGGCGGATCGGCTGCAAACCCCGATCATCGTACTTTCCGACCTGGACCTGGGCATGAACGACAATCTCTCCGCGCCCCTGGCCTGGGATGATGGCAGGGTCTACGATCGGGGCAAGGTCTTCAATCAGGTCCAGCTGGAAGCCATGACGGAACGCTATGGTCGCTACCTGGACGTGGACGGCGATGGCATCTGCTACCGCACTTACCCGGGCACCCATGCCGAAAAGGGTGCCTATTTCACTCGCGGCACCTCCCGGGATGAATACGCCATCTATACCGAGGATGGCGATGCCTATGTCCGCAACATGGATCGGCTGCTGCTGAAGTGGGAGACCGCCAGGACACTGGTGCCGGCACCGGAACTTCGGGATTGCGGCCACAAGACCTCCGCCGGTGTCATCTTCTTCGGCAGCAGTGCCGCCGCCTGCGACGAGGCCCTGGAACTGCTGGCTGACGAGAATCTGCACCTGAACAGCCTGCGCCTGCGGTCGTTTCCCTTTAGCGACGAGGTCCCGGCTTTCATCGGCCGCCACGAAAAGGTATTTGTCGTCGAACAGAACCGGGACGGGCAGATGCGCAAGCTGCTGATTGCCGAATGCGAGATCGATCCCCGCCAGTTGCTGTCAGTCCGCCACTACAACGGCATGCCCATCACCGCCCGCAATATCTGCAGGCAGATCCGGCAGGAACTGGGCGGAGCAAAAGTCACCCGCATCGACCGCAAGGCCGTGTCCAAGGGTTATTCGGAGCGCACATGAGCTATATTCGCCCCCACTTTCGCCACCCGGAACAACCGGTCAATGACCTGGGTTATACCCGGCGCCACTACGAGGGCAGCCTTTCCACCCTGTGCGCGGGTTGTGGCCACGACTCGGTCAGTGCCGCCATCATTCAGGCCTGCTTCGAGCTGTCCCTGCCGCCCCACAAGATCGCCAAGCTGTCCGGCATCGGCTGTTCCTCCAAGACGCCCACCTATTTTCTCGGCAAGTCCCACGGCTTTAACTCGGTCCATGGGCGCATGCCGTCGGTCGCCACCGGCGCCAACCTCGCCAACCGGGAAATGATCTATATCGGCATTTCCGGCGATGGCGACACCGCCTCCATCGGTCTCGGCCAGTTTGCCCACGTCATTCGCCGGGGCCTGAACATGCTGTACCTGGTGGCCAATAACGGCTGTTACGGCCTCACCAAGGGCCAGGACTCCGCCACCGCCGACCGGGGTTCGGTGAGCAGGAAAGGGGTGCCCAACCCCTTCGAAGCCATCGATCTCTGCACCATGGCGCTGCAGACCGGCGCCTCCTTTGTGGCCAGGGGCTTTTCCGGGGACAAGGCACAGCTGGAACCCCTGATCAAGGCCGCCCTCTGCCACAAGGGCTTTGCCTTTATCGATGTCATTTCTCCCTGCGTGACCTTCAACAATACCTCCCGCTCATCCATGGGTTACGAGTTCGTTCGGGATCACATTGACGCCACTGGCAAGATGGACTTTGTGCCGTTAAGGCAGGAAATCAGCGCCAACTATGAGCCGGGGTCCAGCCAGGAGATCACCCTCCACGACGGTTCCGTGATTCACCTGTACAAGAAAAATGGCGCTCTGCATCAACACGATCGCAACCAGGCCATCCGCAACCTGCAGACCCACCGTGAGCAGGAACAGATACTGACCGGCCTGCTGTATCTGGATCCGGACCACTGTGAATTTCACGATACTCTGGGTACGGTCAAGCAACCCCTGAGAGACCTGGGCGAGGGGGATCTGTGTCCCGGCAGCCGGGCACTGGAAGCCATCAACGCCAGTTTGCGCTGAGTAGCGATTCGCTGGCGATATTCTGTAAGTCGTCAACCCTTGCCCCAAAGAAAGGCAGTTTGCAAGAGTTTCCTCAAGTCATGAAACAATTCTGAAGATTAACCTCATTGCCGGGTGAACCACTATCTGGGGAGGCGTGACCGTTCGGGGACATAAGTTCATGGTATCTGCAGTTATCACAACGCCGGATGAGGTAGAATTTGCCCCCTTCCAGGGTATGCAGAAATCCAATACTGACAGGCTTCAGTTCTACAAAAAGCCGCAATGGAGAGAATGCCGGTGCCGGATTGATTTCGATTGGCACACAGGCAGGGCTCATCACCGGCAGGACAGGAGCTGTTAATTGAATAGCATCGCCTCACACTTTTCATTTCACCTCGAAACCGTAAGTTGTCTCCATGGCTATCGTCACCAGCAAGAAATCCTCCAGAAAACGCAAAAACACCAAGGCTACACCGGAACAGAAATTTGATCGTGCCTGGCAACGGGTACAAAATCAGCAGCAGAGAAATGCTCGCTTCAGGGAGGAGATTCAGGTCTTCGTCAAGTCCGTGGAGAACCGCATTGGTGACCATGAACGACGCTACGTCGATGGTCTCTATCGATGCTGTGAACATCTCATTGGTTTCTACCCACGAAAGTCCCTGACTCGATGGCAGCGGGAGACACTTCTGGAATGGTTTCTCGACTATGTGACGACCCTAACCACCCACCCGTTCTCAGAACATCTGGAAATTGGCGAATTACAGAAAAAATGTCTGGCGGCTATTGAAGCTATACATCCACCTGAGCCGGAGCCGTCTCCGGCAGCCAGGGCGGAACCGGAAAAGCCGCCGATGGACGATATGTTCGAGGAACTGTTTGCCGATTTCGCCGACAACAGCGGTGACGACGATGAGGATGCAGACTCATTTGACGCGGATAATCCTTTCGAGGAATTTTTTCGTGAACAGCAAAGCCGGGAGGAACAGCGGTTACAGCAAACCCGGGAGCTCAATACATTGCTGAAAAGTTCATCAATCAACGGTCTGTTTCGCAAGATTACCCGTGTGCTGCATCCGGACCGGGAACAGGACGATGATGCCCGCAAGCACAAAAATCATCTGATGAGTGAACTGATTGAAGCTCGGGATAAAAATGATATTGCCAGGATATTGTCGTTTTACACCGAATACGTCGGTGAATCACCCCTTGCCGAACTGGAGGGTGATCTCGAAACGGCGACGCACCTGCTGCAGCAACAATATGAAGATCTGCGAGACCGGGAGCAGGATATTCTCGATGAAGATCCCCGCACCGCCGTGATTTACGAGCGCTTTTATCACAGATCCGAACACCGGGTACGACAGGCCATTGGCGCCCATCTGGCGGAACTGGAGAAGCTGATTGCCAACCAGACACTTCTGATAACAGAGGTCACCAGCCTGAAAATACTGAAACCCCTGCTGGAAGATCGCTTCGAAATGGGCCTGATGGGTGATCCGCTGATTGAACGAGCAACCGAATTTTCCCATCGATTTGCCTACGGTTAAGCGTTGTCACCTTTTATTGGAATTGCCAATAAATTTCCGGGGGCTCCCGGAATTGTGTTGCATTCATAGCCCGGAGAGTCTGGCTGCAAAATAACATTGCTGCCCTCCCGGAAGACGGCCCCCCAGCCCCGGAAGACCTGCCGCCAACAACGTCTGTGTGACAAAACTTGCGCCGGTCAGGCAACCGGCCGTCAGTCCGATAATTCCCTGTCGATATTGTGGACCTTAAGGCCCCAGGCCAGCAGGTGTTCCACTCGGGAATTGGCGACGTTGAATCGCTTGACGACCGACTGGAACAATTCCCTGAGGAACATGTAGCCGACTTCCGGATTCTCATCCAGGTAGTGCCTTAACCTGCCACAGTCTATTTCCACCAGGGTGCAGGAGGTCAGGGTAATCACCGAGGCACTTCGAGGCTGGGGAGTATAAAGACTCATTTCACCGAAAAGATCGCCGGGTTGCAGGTCGGCGAGCCCGGGTTGAAAATTGCGGTTTTCGTCGATTTTGACCTTGGCCGAGATGCGCAGACTGCCGGATTTGACCAGGTACAGCTTGCGACCGTACTCTCCCTCGCGGATAATTTTCTCGTTGGCCTTGTGCTTGATCAGGGTCCAGGCCTCGCCTTCCGGGAATTTGGGGTCACTGAGGATCTGGGTAATGATTGGTTCCATGAAATACCTTCCGGAGAAATGGGCGCGCTGCATTATAACGCCAGGGTGAGTGGGTAGGGCAGCGGGCTCTTAAGTAAAATGGGGGGGGAACAGTCTCACAGTCTCATTCAACCGGGAAACCGGATCAAGGCCCCGAGTTGCCACTCCTTGCATCAG
>QJWQ01000100.1 GCA_003235325.1 Gammaproteobacteria bacterium
ATCCGGATTGCTTTCGAGTCGACGGGTAAAACTCCGGTGCACCTTGAGATAGTAGATGGGCAGACTGCTCAAGTAGCCGAATGCCGTGGATTCAAGACCGAAATGATCAATGCCGATAGTAGCACCCTGTTTACTCAGGACGATTTGCAGGCGCCTGACTGATGCCTGGTCGATATTGAGAATATACTCGGGAATTTCTACCACCAACTTGCGGGCAAATCCAGCATGAGCAGACAGAAACTCACCGAGCCAGTTGGCAAAATTCTGGGACCTGATCGAGCCGTTGCACAGGTTGACCGCGTAATATCCTGGATAGTCAGGATCGATAACAGCCGATAATTTCTCCAGTACCAGCTTGTCGAGATCAGAAGACAAGCCAAAGCGCTCGGCCAGGGGAACAATGATGCCGGCAGAGAGCTGGTTTTCACCATCCATAAAACGTGTAAAAACTTCCTTGCCCAGTCGGGACTTGTAAGGTACGGAGAACACGTCCTGAAGGTGCAACAGTGTATTGCCGGATTTGATGCTTTCACGGATAAAGGTCTTCCATTCGACCGCAGGCCTGGAGATGACCGGCGCCACCCCCGAGGACTGCAAATCGGAAAACTTGCGCCATTGGCTGCCACCGAAAGCCCGGGCCTGGCGCAACGCCATATCTGCCTCACTCAACAATTCGGGACCATTGAAAATCTCCTGGCAATAGGTAAAGCCCATGCCCAGATTCAACGGGTGCTGATTCCTGTGAACCCATTCAATGCCGAGAAGGTGCTGGAACAGATTGGCAGCCAGTGAATCGGCCTCGTCCTCCGTGATGTCCGGCACAAACACAGAAAATTCCGGTCCCTGCCGTCGGGCTATGATGCTGCCGTCCAGTTGTTTCATATCTTCGGAAAGTTTGGCTGCAAAGGCCTTCAGCAGATTATTGCCCTCTTCACGGCCGGCCACTTCATTGATTCCGCCAAAATCGGCGATGGCAAATATCATCAGCGCGCCGCAGTGCTGACCCTTTTCGTCCTTGACAAAACTGTTGAGCCGGTTGTCAAAGTCTGTGCGATTTGAAATGCCGGTCACCGGGTCCCGGAAGGACTGCATTTGCAGGCGGGAAATTATATCCAGCTGGTTTTCAAATACCTTTTTCAATTTCGAAGACATCCTGTTCATGGCTTCGACGACATGTCGCAACTCCCTTGTGCGGGGCAGTTTTTCCTGTATGGAGAAGTCCTGGCTGCATATGGCATTGGCCTGTTTCTCCACCCGCTGAAGAGGCAACATCAGCAGGCGCAGGGCACCATACGCCAGGAAGCAGGCCAGGGCCGTCACCAGGGCAAACCAGATCAGCTCCTGGGTCATGACTTCCCAGAGATTTCTGTAAGCCTGCCCCTGATGGCTGGTAACAGACACCGTGCCGATTCGTATCCAGTTTGAATTCACTTCCGCAGAACCGTCACTGGAGGAAAGATCGACCAGCCGGGTAAACCAGTCGGGTACACCGGCTACATCCAGCGGAAACTTTCGCTCGATGAGGAGATTGCCATCCATGTCAGTAAAGGCGAGACGTTGAAAAAAGCCGCTGTCTGAAACCGCATTGAAATAGGTCTCCAGGGATGCAAGATCCCCGGCTTGCGCAGCCTGGCTGATGGAAAGCGCCAGGGACGATGCCGTGTCCTGGGCGTGAACATGCATCTGCTCGTCCACCAATGTCCTTGTATTCAGCAAGCTGACAGTGAGGTTGCCACCATAGAGGGCGGTGAGAAGTATCAGCACCGCAATGATTAACTGCCGAAACAGGGTCACCATGAAATCCCATCAACAAATTGTGGCAAGAGTCTAAAGGAAACAGTCTCCGTTGCCAATTGAGGACTGGGTCACAGCTTTAAACAGAAGATTCAGCAATAACAAAATATGTTAATGCTATGATTTATTTTGTTTTTTGACGTACAGAATCCTGCCCTTTCGACAGCCGGAACCTGATTTGAATTTCTGCCGATTCGCATTGCTCTCCCTTGCCGTGCCATTGATGATTTTGCTGGTTTCCACCACTGTGGCGGATAGCCCTGGTCTCAGCGAACGATTTCTGGCCAAGGTCAGAAATAAATACGGCGTTCCGGCCGAAGCCAGAATGAGACGCTGGCAAAAACTCATTCAGGATAACGTCGACAAGATGGATCAGGAAAAACTGGAGATCGTAAATGACTTCTTTAATGCCGCGAGATTTATTGATGATCAAACACTGTGGAAAAAGCCGGACTACTGGGCAACGCCCATCGAGTTTCTGGCAATGGATGCCGGCGATTGTGAAGATTTTTCAATTGCCAAATATTTCACATTGAAAGAATTGGGCATTGACACCAACAAGTTGCGGATTACCTATGTCAAGGCATTGACACTCAATCAGGCGCATATGGTGCTGGCTTATTATCCGACCCCTTCTTCTATCCCCCTGATACTGGATAATCTGAACAAAAGTATCAAACCTGCCAGCGAACGAGACGACCTGAAACCGGTATACAGTTTCAACGCCGATGATCTGTGGTTGTCCAGAAACCGAAATGAACAGGTGAGAGCGGGTCACCCGAATCAACTGGGATTGTGGCGCGAGCTCAACGATAGAATGAGCTGGGAAATGCTCTAAGCTCAACAAAAACTCACCGCCCGAGGGGGCGGTGAGTTGATGAGAACCCAGTTAAACACTGGTGATAATGTTGACGAAAGGCTAACTGAAAGCCGTCAGACAGTATCTGTCACCAGATTTCCACCCAGAACCAGATCATTGATGATATCCGCCTGGGAATTGCCGGTAACCAGGTCCACATTTTGCAGCACTATGAGCTGTTCGGCGGCGCCACCATCGCCACCGACATCGATGGCTATGGTGGTATCGATACTATCGGAACTGAAGCTGAGATAATTTTCCAGTGATGCCGCGTTTTCTTCGCCCTGCAACAGGTCCGACAGATTCAGGACATCTCCCTCCAGTGTCGAAAAATCGGTAATAGTGTCAATCGCCGGTGGCATCACCGGGCTTTCATCGCCGCTCAGCCAGACAAAGATATCGGCACCGGAATCACCGGTCAGAATATCATCGCCGCCACCGCCGTAGATCAGATCCGCGTCGCCGGACCCGGAAATATCATCGCCATGGTCCGTGCCTCGATAGACGCTGTCACCATTGAGGATCTGCACGTCGACAACAAAGGCATCAGTAACAGCAAGATCATTGGTAACATCCAGCCCCTCATCGCTATTTTCTTCTGCCACGGCATAAACGCTGAAGCCCTGTATATCCAGACTTTCAGTTACAGTTTCGGGAGATTTCAGAATCAGGCTGGCAATGGCGATACCGTCCTCATCCAGAAGTCCATCAACCACTATTTTTGCATAGGTTCCCGAAGGTACGCCGGCCGGGTCAGAAATAATCGTCGCCGATGTGCCGCCAGCCAACCAGCTGGAGTCCGGCAATTTGACCAGAAAATAATGGTCCTCGGAACTATCCTGGGTATCGCCGAACTGGGCACTGAGCGTTATGCCAAACTGGTCACCGCCATGGATGACCGTACTGCCGCTGGTTGTGATGGCCAGGGCCTCAATGCCATCACCTTTGAAATCGCTGACGTCCAGGGTGAAGACATTAGTAATATTCATGATCTCCGGATCTATTTCAAATACCTGTCCGCTAACTCTGTCGATGGCAAATATCTTTCCACTCTGGGAATAGGCCAGACTCTCGACACTGCCACTGACAGTTAAGGGCTCTCCGGCACCATCAACTACCTGCGATGCCGTCAACACACCACCACCCTCAATACCTTCAATAGTCAGGAGATCACCATTGGTATTGACGGCATAAAAAGTCTGTGTCGAGACATCAAATGTCATGGCCGTGATGCTTTGACCGGAAATATTTCCGACTTCGGTAAAGGTATCAGTGCCGGTATCGACAGAATAAAGTTTGCTGTTGCCGCCATCCTGGGTGAATACATACAGGGTGCCATTGGCAAAAGTGGAACCCATCGATGAACTGGTGTCATTAAAGGCGGTGTATTGTGTCACTGCATCTGTATCTCCTACAGCGACTTTTTCAATGTCAATTTTAATCAGCGCCCTGTTACCGCCATTATTGACAAAACCATAGAGAATATTTTCATCAAGCGGATCACCGGCCAGGGCCTCAATATCGACTATGGTCTTGCCTGCAAATCTTACCGGACCGATCACATCCTGTGACCCGTTGTCCAGATCAATTCTGGTCAGGGAACTGCTGGTTTCGGTTTTAAAGGTCGTTACAGTATAGGCATAGCCATTCGTGGAAATCGTTGCGGCCGCAACAACGGGCATGTCCGCCACCGGATCAAGATCGACGGTAATCGTATGCTCCGAACTGCTATCGGTGCCATCACTGACGCTGAAAGAGAACATCGTATAGTCATTGCCAGAGGCATCTGCCGGGGGCACAAAGCTCAGGCCGGCGATATCCGCAGCCAATATCACCTGGTCGGCCGAGACAGGTTCACCATCGAGATAGAGGTTTCCGTTGGCAGGCAGCGATGTAATGGTAATGCTCGCCAGGGTATCACCCGGTGTGTCAGCAAAGGCGAATTCGCTGCCGTCGAACTGATAGGGTTGATCTTCGTCGACAACAATGGTCTGGTCGGCGGATAGGGGCGGCAGGTTGGCAACCGTTACCGTCGCAGTATCCGTAATGTCCAGAGCCTCGTAATTGCCTCCCGAGGCACTGACAATAGCGACGGCAGTCTGCCCTTCGGCGCCGACAGCGAAGCTGGTAGATACCGCTGACGTTTCACCAATACCAAAGGTGATGGTCGCCCCGTTATCCAGAGTGACCACCAGCGGCGTATTCTGGGGTCCATTCAGCACCGTTGCGCTGATGGATGCAGAGGCCTCCCCTTCATTGACGCTGACATCTTCCAGAATTATGCCGGTGGTATCCAGCGTGTCATTGACGGTCACCGTGCCGTCGATGGTGGTCAGCAGTTCAAAATTGTGATTGCCGGCATCGCTGACGCTGACCGGGTAACTCTCGCCGTCGATATAGGGATCGTCCCCCTGGATGGCAAAGGGCGTCGAGGTCGCCTCCAGGTCACCTTCAACAAAACTGATGGTGGCGCCATTGTCCAGAGTGACGGTAAAGGCG
>QJWQ01000095.1 GCA_003235325.1 Gammaproteobacteria bacterium
GGCGGCTGTCGCCGAATCCGGCGCCGAATCGATGAAGGACATGGGCAGGGTGATGGCCATTCTCAAGCCCCAGGTCCAGGGCCGGGCCGATATGGGCGTCATCAGCAAGGCGGTCAAGGCCAGACTCGGTTAAATTTTGAGCACCCTTGGCGAGGTATTGCCGGAACAGGGTCAATCCCGGCCCGCCAATGCGAGAGGCGCCTGGAACATGACCGTTATCGCCAAGCTCGCCAGAACTGCGGCGATCCAATAAGGCCCGTCGTCGCGGGCGACCAGTCTCATGGCGGCCCCAAAAAGCCCGTCATCGCGAGGCACGCCAGGGCCGTGGCGACCCAATAAAAAGCCCTCTCTTTGTGACCAAATTGCGGTGTTCCGTTTCCTATTACCTGCGCAAACAAAGCGCGGCAAACCGGCCTTCCGCCCGTCTTTGCAAACATTGCTCGGCGATCCGGTTCTCCACCCGCCTTCGCGGACAATCCCCGGCGATCCTGCTTTGTGCCCTGCATCGCGCACGCGTTGCACTCGCTCCGCTCGTGGGGCAGGCTCAGCGTAGCGCGGCGATCCAATAAACACTGTGTTGCCTGAATTGCAAATCCGGCAATGCCTTCCAGTCCTCGACGCAGCCACCCGGCAGTGATTCAATAGCCCCCTGCAACCCGGGGTGACCATGGCCAGAATTCCACAAGCATTCATCGACGACCTGCTGGACCGGGCCGATATCGTCGATGTCGTCGGTTCCCGAGTAGACCTGCGCAAGACCGGCAAGAATTATTCTGCCCGCTGCCCGTTCCACGACGAAAAAACGCCCTCGTTCACCGTCAGCCCCGACAAACAGTTCTACTACTGCTTCGGCTGCGGCGCCGGTGGCAATGCCCTGGGTTTTGTCATGGATTACGACCAGTTGCCGTTTGTCGATGCGGTTGAATCCCTGGCCCGTCACTGCGGCCTGGAAGTGCCCCGGGAAACCGGTATCGACGACGGCCGTGAGGGCCACCGCAAACAGCTGTACGCCATCCTGGAAGCGGCCGACAGGTTCTACCGCAACCAGCTGCGCCAGCATTCCGGGGCCAAAATTGCCGTCGATTACCTCAAGGGCCGGGGCCTTACCGGGCAGATCACCAGCACCTTTGGCATCGGCTATGCGCCACCGGGCTGGGACAACCTGATAAGGGCTCTGGCCAGCGACGATAGCCAACTGGCCCTGCTCAAGGAAGCCGGCCTGGTGGTGGACCGCGACGACGAAGGCAACCGGGTTTACGACCGCTTTCGCAACCGCATCATATTTCCGATCCGCAACACCCGGGGCAAAACCATTGCCTTTGGCGGCAGGGTGCTGGGGGACGACAAGCCCAAGTACCTGAACTCTCCGGAAACCCCGGTATTCCACAAGGGACGGGAACTCTACGGGCTGCACGAAGCCCTGCGGGAACTGAAGGAAGTGTCCCTCCTCCTGGTGGTGGAGGGTTACATGGACGTGGTCGCACTGGCCCAGCACGGCATCCGGAACGCCGTCGCCACCCTGGGCACCGCCGCCACCCCGGAGCACCTGGAAAAGCTGTTTCGCTACTCACCGGAAGTGGTGTTCTGTTTTGACGGCGACGCCGCCGGCAGGAACGCCGCCCGCCGGGCCCTGGATACCTGTCTGCCGGTAATGAGCGACGGCCGCACCGCCCGCTTCCTGTTTCTGCCCGAAGGCGAGGACCCCGACAGTTTGGTGCGAAGAATTGGCGCCGAGGAATTTGGCCTGCTGGTAAAAGCCGCCAGCAGCCTCTCGACCTTCCTGTTTGACGCCGTTGGCGACAGCCTGGACCTGACCTCCCTGGATGACCGCGCCAGGCTCAGCCAGCTGGCGGCGCCGATGATCAACCGGATGCCCAGGGGCGTCTATCGCCAGCTGATGCTGAAGCAACTGGGCAAAATTACCGGCATGGAAACAGACCGGCTGGAACTGCTGATCGCACCGCCCCCCCCGCTCCCTCCCGATACCGCCCCGGAATCTTTTGGGGAGACGCCACCGGACTGGACTGACCTGCCCCCCGAGGACTGGGACCAGGATGAGCCCCCTGACGGCAGTTTTGGCGAACGGCAACCTCTCTCCCGCGGGGGCCGGGCCTCGGGCAGCCTTCGCCGCCCCCTGCCCAGACCGGGCGCCACTGCGCCGACCCGGCGGCTGAAATTGCGCCCCCTGCACCAGTTGATCGCCCTGCTGGCCAACCAGCCGGCGCTGGCGACTGAACTTGGAGACCTGTCGCCACTCGAGGCACTGGACGACCCGGAAGTGCCGATGCTGATGGGGCTGCTGGAACTGTTCCACCAGCACCCGGAATACACCCTCAACCACATCCTGGGATACTGGCGGGGAATCCATGGACCGGAGCAGGGAGAACTGCTGGCGCGCATCGCCGCCAATGACCTGCTGCAACCCCAGGCCAGCAGGCCCCGGGACAACCTGGCGGAGTTGAATGACATTCACCGGCACCTGATGAACAAGGTTCGCCACCACCGGCCGCACCAGCAGCGGCTGGCGGAACTCCTGGCCCAGGACAGCCTCTCCACCGACGACAGAAAAATCCTTTTTGATATCTGGCACAGCCGGTTATCTGCCGAGGAACGCACCCCGGAATTAAATAACTCAATAAAACAGGCACTTGCAAGACCGAACCAAACAGACTACAAATAGTCTCAGAGGGTTGATATTTTTGAGACATGCCCATACTTATCCGCTATAATCGCGCGTTTCTTTTCACCCCCCTCCGGCTCCCGGAACCAATCTCGGATATTACATGAGTGACACAGCACAACAGCAATCCCGATTAAAGGAACTCATCGCCAAAGGTCGTGAACAAGGCTACCTGACCTACTCGGAAGTCAACGACCACCTTCCGGAAGACATTTCTGATCCCGATCAGGTCGAAGACATCATCCAGATGATCAACGACATGGGCATCAATGTCTTCGAGACGGCGCCGGATGCAGATACCCTGTTAATTACCGCCGGCGAAAACACCGCCGACGAAATTGCCGCCGCCGAAGCCGCCGCAGCCCTGGCTGCCGTTGAAACCGAACAGCACCGCACTACCGACCCCGTGCGCATGTACATGCGGGAGATGGGTTCGGTTGAGCTGTTGACCCGGGAAGGCGAAATCGAGATTGCCAAGCGTATCGAGGAAGGCATACGCGAGCTGATGTCGGCCCTGGCTGAATGGCCGACCGCCGTCGACCGCATCCTGGCGGAATACGACCTGGTCGCCAGCGACGACCGCAAACTCAGCGACATCATCAGCGGCTATCTGGACCCGATGGAGTACGTGCCCTCGGCCCTGGAGCAGAGCAATGCCGCCGCCGAGAACGAGGACGAGGAGGACAACTCCAACCTGGACGAGGATGGTCTCGATATCGAGGAAGCCCGAAACCGGTTTGAGGCCCTGCGCAAGCAGAACGAAAAAACCAAGCGCTGCCTGCGGGCTGGTCGCAACAGCCGTCTGGCCCAGACCAATCTGGAAGAACTCGGCGCCCTGTTCAAATACCTGAAGCTGACGCCGCGGCAGTTCGAGCCACTGATTGAGGAAGTGCGCAGCGCACTGTCCCAGGTGCGCCGGGAAGAGCGCCAGATCATGATGGTCTGCGTTCGCCAGGCAAGAATGTCCCGGGAAGATTTCATTGCCCACTTCCCCGGCAATGAAACCAATGAACGCTGGGCAGCCAACCTGGTCCGCCAGAGAGAAACCTATTCCGAGGGATTGCGGCTCCACGAGGAAGACATTCTTCGCGCCCAGCGCAAGCTGAAACTCCTGGAGGAGGAATGCGGCCTTGCCATTGCCCATATCAAGGACATCAACCGCCGCATGTCCATCGGTGAGGCCAAGGCACGCCGCGCCAAGAAGGAAATGGTCGAGGCCAACCTGCGCCTGGTGATCTCCATCGCCAAGAAATACACCAACCGCGGCCTGCAGTTTCTGGATCTGATCCAGGAGGGCAACATCGGCCTGATGAAAGCGGTGGACAAGTTCGAATACCGCCGCGGCTACAAGTTCTCCACCTACGCCACCTGGTGGATCCGGCAGGCCATTACCCGGTCCATCGCCGACCAGGCCCGCACTATCCGTATTCCGGTGCACATGATCGAGACCATCAACAAGCTCAACCGCATTTCCCGGCAGATGCTTCAGGAAATGGGGCGAGAACCCACTCCAGAGGAGTTGGGCGTGCGCATGGAAATGCCGGAGGACAAGATCCGCAAGGTGCTGAAAATCGCCAAGGAACCGATCTCCATGGAGACCCCCATCGGCGACGACGAAGACTCGCACCTGGGCGATTTCATCGAGGACATCAATATCCTGTCCCCGGTGGATTCCGCCACCACCGAGAGCCTCACCGAGGCCACCCGGGAAGTGCTCAACGGCCTGACCGTGCGGGAAGCCAAGGTGCTGCGCATGCGTTTCGGTATCGACATGAACACCGATCACACCCTGGAAGAAGTGGGCAAGCAGTTCGATGTCACCCGGGAACGGATTCGCCAGATCGAAGCCAAGGCACTGCGCAAGTTGCGCCACCCTTCCCGCTCGGATCACCTGCGCAGCTTTATTGAAGAATAAGCACAAACCCCTATAATGCCCGCCTGAATCGCGTGCCAGGCGACGATTGAGGTGGGCATTCAGGATTTCCTGGCAAGAACACAACCAGCATCAAGCGAAACGTCATTGCGAGGCGCGAATCGTCGAAGCAATCCAGCAAAAGAAGTACCGTCGTTGCGAGCGAAGCGACAGCCTACAAGGATGTAGGTAGTAGGGCGACGCAGGATGCCAAAGCCGAGCAACCCGTTTAAAGATACTCCGTCATTGCGAACGGAGTGAAGCAATCCAATAGAGGAAGTGCCGTCATTGCCACCAATCCTTGGCAACCACGGCGTCAACAAATAGTTCAAAGGGCCCATAGCTCAGTTGGTCAGAGCAGTCGACTCATAATCGATTGGTCGTAGGTTCAAGTCCTACTGGGCCCACCATTCTCCTATAACTATCAATTGGTTACCTATAGAACGACCAATCGACTCGGGAAACCCCTCGGCCATAAATCAATGACTTACGCGGGAACGACCAAGGGACTCGGGAATTTCCGAGTCGAATGGTC
>QJWQ01000064.1 GCA_003235325.1 Gammaproteobacteria bacterium
TCCGGATCAATATTGAGGGGGTTATTAAGGCCGGGCCGGTACTCCTCGACCTCAGTTTTCCAACGGTAATCCCCTGCTGAGCCGGATTTCCTGCCAACCGGGTTTTCTGAGGCCGATAATAGGGCCATCTGGGTTTGGGCGATTTCGAGCGCTTCAAAATATCCGTCAGTAATATGGGTAGCGCTGGAAATACCACTGAAGATGCGTAAAAGCACGGTGACGCAAATGCCCAGAATGGCCATAGCAACGATGACTTCAAGCAGAGAAAAGCCGTGTTGCAGGTCATTTCTCGTCAACAAGTGAAACCTCACCGGTCAACCAGTTGATTTCAATATCCGATTTGCCTTCCGCCGAGGTCAACTGAACCAGTCCTCCGTTGGAACTGCCGTCTGGAAAGAAAACAATGCCGGAATGGTCTATTCCAGCGGGAACGGAACCGGGCTGGATATCGACAGTGATATTTTCGGAGAGTGCGACAGTTTCACCCGTTGGCGTAATTTGATAGCCATGGCCATCTTCGATCGAACTCAGGCCCAGGATACTGCTTTCTGAAATCGCACGATTACGTGTATGTCGCAGCATAGACACAAGTTTACGGTTCTGACTCTTGAACTCGGCGCCAGCGTTGCCCCGGGACAAATTTGCCGCTGTGATACCGATGGCCAAGGAGATGATCGCCAGAACTACGAGCAATTCAATCAGGGTAAAACCGCGAAACCCTGTCATTCGTTTCACAAGAGCGCTAGTCGAGACAAGTTGCTATTGCCACAGACACTATTCCCAACTAACCACGTCTGCGTCGTCACCATCGCCTCCCACCCGGCCATCAGCGCCCAGGGAATAGAGATCGTAGGGACCGTTTTGGCCCGGGGATCGATATTCAAACGGGTTCCCCCAGGGGTCGTCCCGGACGACCTTCTTGGCAAGATAAGGGCCGTTCCAGAATCTGGCACCTCCCGGCTTGTTCACCAGTGCCTCAAGCCCTTCCTGGGTTGTGGGATAGCGGCCGACTTCAAGGTGAAAAAGATCCAGGGCCGTCGCAAATTCCTCAATCTGTAACGCTGCGGCCTTGCTTTTGGAAGTGCCTACCTGCTTTAGAACCTGTGGACCAACCAGACTCGCCAGAAGCCCAAGAATAACCAGGACAACCAGCAACTCCAATAATGTAAATCCCCGCTGTTTCCTTGAAATCATGAATACATTCCTCCGTCGACGTCTATATCGGCAATTCATTTATGCTCAGAATGGCAACCAGTATCGACATGATTATGCCACCTATAGTTATACCTAGTCCGATAATCAGCATTGGTTCGAGCACTGACAACAAGCGCTGGGTTGCAGTGGCCACCTCGTTCTCATAAATATCGGCGACCTTGATCAGCATTCGATCCAGTTCACCGGTCTCCTCCCCGACCTGGATCATCTGCAGGGCAAACTCGGGAAAAACACCGGTTTCCATCAGTGGCGAGGCCAGTCCGGAACCCTCGACGAGGCTGCTCGCCACCTCATCCAGGCGTCCTGCCATGATCCTGTTCTGCAGGCTGTCTCTGGCAATTTTAAGCGCCCTGAGTAGCGGGACGCCTCCCTTTAGAAGGGTGCCAAGGCTCCTGCTGAGGCGAGCCATTTCGATTTTCTTGATCAAATCAGCGACCAGGGTCATTGAAAGCAGCCGCCTGTCCCAATTCGTCCGCCAGATCTCGTCGTTTCTTCGGTTTCTGACGTACAGGACCAGCCCGAAAATGGCGAGCAGGATAAATAAGCCGTAATCCCGAACAGTATTTGACACGCCCAGAACAAATGCCGTGGAGGCTGGCAGATTGGCGTCCATATCTTCAAACAACTGGGCAAATTCGGGCAGGACGTAGACCACGATAATACTCAGCGACAGCAGTGTAACGGCTACCAGAATTGCCGGGTATATCATCGCGGTGAGAATTTGCTCCCGGAGAGCCATAGACTTTTCCAGATAACGGGACAGGTCCTCCAGACTTTCCCCGAGATTGCCTGATAATTCTGCTGATCGGATAAAGTTGATATAAAAATCAGAAAACAATTTGGGATAGCTTGCCAGTGCGCTCGACAGGGGCTGACCTTGCCGAATGTCGTTCTGGATATCCTCAAGCATTTCGGTCAGGAGCGGCAGAGTCGATGCCTGGCGAATTATTTGCAGGGACCGGTCGAGTGACAGACCCGCGCCAACCAGGATAGCCAATTGCCGCGTGAGATCCGAAACATCAGACGCTCCTAATTTCTTGCGCTGAAATAACCGACCCTGTTTAATACGGGTCGATCCTGTAACTGAAGCGCTGTCTGCACTTATAGGAATCAGGCCCATGGACTGAATTTTATTGATGGCATCCTGCCTCGAGGTGGCTGACAGACTGCCGTTTTTCACTTCCCCCTGCTTGCTGACGGCCTTGTACTGGAAAACGGGCAAGATTAGGTCTCCTGGGTCACTCGAACGACTTCCTCAAGAGTTGTTGTACCATCCAGCATCTTTAAACAACCATCTTCAAACATGGTGAGCATGCCTTCCTCCCGGGCAGCCTGCTCAATTTTCCCTGCGCCGGCATGATGAATGATCAGATCGCGAATCCGGTCATTTACCTTTAGCATTTCAACAATGGCTCGACGTCCTCTGTAACCGGTGCCGCCACAGGATTCACAGCCAGTTGCCCGGTAAAGCAGGATATCCTTCCCTGGCCGTAACCGATCAAGGCCAAACTCCCTTATCTGACCTTCATTGGCCTTGTAGGATTGCCGGCAGTGGGGGCAGAGCAACCGCACCAGTCGCTGGGCAAGTACGGTATTGAGCGTGGAGTTAAGCAAGTAGTCCTCGACCCCCATTTCCAGCAATCGGGTGATGCTGCCAGCGGCATCATTAGTATGCAATGTTGAGAGTACCAGGTGGCCGGTCAATGCTGACTGAATACATATCTTGGCTGTTTCCAGATCCCGCATTTCTCCCACCATGATGACGTCTGGATCCTGGCGCACAATGGAGCGCAGTGCACTGGCGAAATTAAGACCTATAGCGGGATTGACCTGTATCTGGTTTATGCCTTCAAGGTTATATTCCACCGGATCCTCAACCGTGATCACCTTGCGCTCGACGGTATTGAGGCTGTTCAGGGCAGTGTAAAGGGTCGTGGTTTTACCACTGCCGGTGGGGCCGGTGACGATGATCATGCCGTAGGGCATTTCCAGTGAATGCTTCAGTCGCCGCTTCAGATCTTCGTTAAATCCGAGACTGTCAAAGTCCAGCGATACCGACTCTCGCTGCAACAGTCGCATGACGACGCTTTCACCGTACATCGTCGGCACGGTGGAGACACGAATATCCAGTTCCTGGCCCTGGACACGGAGGTTGATGCGACCATCCTGGGGCAAACGGCGCTCGGCAATATCGAGATTGGCCATAATCTTGATGCGAGAAATGATGGCCGGCCCCATCTGGATCGCTGCGGAGGATTCATCCCGCAGCACCCCATCCACTCGGCTGCGGATCTTAAGCTGATGTTCAAACGGTTCGATATGAATGTCCGAGGCGCGATAATCGACTGCGTGTTGAATAATCTGGTTTACCAGTCGAATGACCGGCGCTTCACTGGCCATATCCCGCAGTTGGGCAACATCATGGTCCGAAATCTCATCGGCATGATCGTGCTGCCCCGCCTGTTTGTGCCGCCCATCCGAATACAGGCGATGCAGAGCCTGCTGAATATCGTCCTTGATGGCTATGCGAGGGGAAACCGTGGCATTACAGGCCATGGCGACAGCCCGAATGGCGTAGTCCCGTGTAGGATCAGCCATTGCCAGCGTTAATTGGTCATCTTCCAGCGCCAATGGCAGCAGACATTGATCCTCCAGAAATCTGAACGAAATCATCTCCGCCGCCACGGGTTGCAAGGGAAAGTCCGCAGCCTTTACAAAGGGCAGTTCCAGAATCTCCGAAAGAGCCTGCGCCATCACCCGCTCCGATACCATTCCCAGGCGAACCAGGAGGGAAACCAGGGACTCATCATCCGGTTGTTCTGACCGAACCCTGATGGCCTTGGCAAAGTCCATTTCCTTGATAGCCCCGGCAGCCAGCAGGTTTTCCTTGAGTCGGTTTTCAAAGGTTTCATTTTCCATCTTTGTTGACCGTGCACTTGATGCCTGCATAGGAAAAACGACTAAGTCGGCGTTTTGAGACTTTATATTCAAGATTGTAAATCCTTCCTGTCGGTGCCTTGTCTCTGGAACGATGCTGGATACTGTGTGGCCGAAGCGCAATGCCTGCGGGTTTACCACGTCGGAGCATTTATAACACCCCGGAAACGGGGGCCGCATCAACTTTAGACGTCAAACTGGCCTGGAGTTTGCTTTTTTGCGGGAAAGTTATCTTTTCATTGAAAGTTATTTTTTCATTGAAAGACTCTTTAACCCGCATTGTCAGTTTTCTAACCCGTGGGTTACTTTGACAGCATCAACCCGATTTTAGCCCATTGCATTTAAACATAATCTTTCATCAGGAAGATCCACCTGTGAATTTCTGACGCTATCCGCTGTTGCCGCCCGCTCCGTGCAAGCCAAATTCCCGAATGACAGAAAGTTGCCGATTCGAGGCAACCTGTTGGCTGTGTCATCTCCTGTAATCGACTTGTCGTACCGTTGTGGCAACCTGGGACTGTAACACCTCCATTTCACCCCTCAGGGTACTCTTCCTGGCTTGGGGCTCCCAAAGAACTATTTACCTGTTACAGGTTACCCGTTACCTGTTACCTGGAGATCGCCTCATATCATGACCGATCAATGGCAAGATGGTGGTCAATATGGCTCGACTGCAGTTCAGTTGCCTCAGGTTAGCAGTGTTCGAACGGCTGACTGGCGGGACAAAAGAAACCGTCATTGCCGGCGAAGAGTATACCGGGCGGGATTGGTCTGTTATGCGCCCTTTTGGCGTGGCGACCCTGTAAAGTTGAATGGATGATTCATTACAACATGCCGGTAATATTGAGGAACAGGCCATGATGATCGAAGTTCAAATCGGTCAGATCGTCGGAAAAATCGGTGAAATTGTAGCCAACGCCTAGTTTCAGATGCTGACCCAGATAGCGGGATACCGTCATCAATACGCCACTTCGCTGCTCGCCAAAGTCCGGCATATTGAGCATGCGTGTTTCCAGCAGCACTTCCCAGTTATCAAACATCCGGTAATCAGTACGCAGTACATACAGGTGGGCCCGGTTGTCGAAAAACTGCAGATTATCCCGGTCCAGACTGATCTGTCCGAGGCGATAGGCATACTTGCCGCCCAGGGTCCAGCGGTTGGTGATATCGTAGGTAAGATCTACCGCCCCGATGTGGCTTTTCTGAATGAATTCCGCCGGTGAGTTAACCAGAGTCACCTGATCGGTACTCGGCACATTGTAAAAATAGGTGTATTTCAACAGGGCATTGAGCCTGTCGTGGTAAACCGGCCGATAGGCATAGCCGAGGCTTGCCTCGGTATAGCCGCCATCGTAGAACTGGCCAAGTGAACTTTCGCTGGTGGAGTGATTCAGTTTGCCCAGCCAACGCGCCGAAGGGGTCGATTGATACTTGAAACTGTTTCGAAACAGCCAGGTCTCGCGGGAAGTTGAGGTCAAATCTGCTTGTTCGCTGACGTCTTTTCGATATTCGACGCCGCTGGAAAAGAAAATTGCATCGAGGGAATAACTGGCCCGGACGCCGATTGCCTTGCGCTCGGTTTCTGCGCCGGTGAGCACATCCTGCAATGTGCCAAAATCGCTGCTGATGCCCATGTTCCAGCGTTGGGCCGGCATCAGGTTAACCCCGGTAGAGTGAGTCAATCCGGTCATTGACTGGCCGTGGCGGTAGCGCTCTTCCACGTAGACACTGGCGCTGTCAGAGAGACGACTTTTGATCCCGCTGACCAGGCTGCCTTCCCGTCCCCGCCTTGTCCGCTGTACGTTGTCGGTGCGTTCGTTCTCCAGGGCGTAGTTGAGGTACAGGCTGGTCTGGTTGGAGTAGTTATAGGTCGAACCCAACCTGCCTCCGGCGCCCAGGTCGCCAGTGGAAATCTCGCCTTCCAGGTTCAGTTTTTCGGTTAAGGGGTAAGTCCCGCCAAGGCCGATACGGCCGTTGTCCTCGCGACTTTCGCTCCTGGCCAGGGTCTCCTGCAAAAATCCATAGGCACGCCACCTGGCACCGGGATCAAAACCTACCTGGACGATGCCATCGGTGCGGTCGCCGACATCCTGGGTGAGAGGCACCAGAGGCGAGTTGTCTTCGCGCACATCCTGACGCAACCCGGTGCTAATGTCCCAGCGCTCGGATAACTGGTAACCGACATTCAGTTCATGGCGATCAGTGCTGATGCCGAGATCCTGGCTACGGATGTCTGATTTGCCGCTGATCGTCCAACGCTGCCCGACTGGCAGCGACAGACTGCCGCCGGCATTCTCGGTATCGGTCAGGGTTGACAGCCCCGGTGCCGCATAGCCGGCATCGAGATTCTGGGCATAGAGTGTCAGGCGGCCCCTGGCACCGTCGAGGAAATCGCCCAGACCGACACTGATATCCATGCGGTAAGCATTTGCCCGGCTGTCCAGCAGGGAAACATCGTCCAGACCGTAAAAACCGTAGCCACCATCGTTGGATCGCAGGGTATCGGTGACAAGACCTTCCGTGCTGGCGGCTTGCAACTTGAACCAGGAGTCAGCCGTTTTGCGCACAGTGATATCTGCGGCCTGCAGGCTACTGTCGCTGCCATCCTGCTCGTTGATGTTGCCGGTCAGGCCGACCTTGACGAAATCGCTGATCCAGTAATGTCCCTGCGCACCGGT
This sequence comes from Gammaproteobacteria bacterium, assembly GCA_003235325.1. Taxonomy (GTDB): domain Bacteria; phylum Pseudomonadota; class Gammaproteobacteria; order Pseudomonadales; family Porticoccaceae; genus SZUA-272. The sequence continues at coordinate 6,831 of QJWQ01000064.1, forward strand.
TGCCATGGTGTCGATTTCATCAAATCCAGGGGTGTATTCATAGCGCACCACGAGGTAGGCCTCGTCTCCGTCCACAGCGCCGCTGCGAACCAGCATCTCGTCATCTACGGTGGATGTCAGCGGCTCGGACAGCAGCACGGTGCCCTGAAAATAATCGATGTCATAATCCAGAGCCGGTTGTAATTCAACGACCCCCGTGACCAGTCCGGAGGCGCTGTCCCGCAATTCGATACGGACCCGTTCACTGCCGATCAGCAGGTCCTGATGACGCAGGAAGTACAGCGAGCCGCCGGTTCCACGAAACTCCTGACGGGTGGGAATCGTACCCGGTTCGGCACCGAAACCGTCCACCGCAAACCGACGCTCGCCAAAACTCGTTGTCTGCTCGGACTCGTAGTGCATGTTGGCGCCAAAAAGCCCCCGATCCACCTGTGCCAGTTCATTGTCGTTGTAACCGACCTTGAAATTGCCCCAGAGGGCATGGTTGTCTCCGCGGTTTACCTTGAGGTAGAACTTGCCGGATGTCGGTGCCGTCTCCGCCACGGTGGAATCGTCACCAAATGTCGGGTAGTGGTAATCCGGGTCGATCCGGCGAAACAGGGCATCCGGAGACTTGTTGACGAAGTTGCTGAACATCTGGTCCAGAGGTTCCTCGCGGGTGTCGACGCTGGTAGTCAGACGCCATTTGTCGCCAAATTTGCCGTTGGCGTAAAAAGCGAGGCGGCCTTCGGCGAGGGCATCGTAATCCGACGGCGCATTTTCACCCTGGAGCAAATCAATCGGGCCGCTGGTCTGGTGGTAGGTCAGGGTCAGGTCAGCCATGCCCACGTAGAACCAGTCATTCGGTTCAAAGGCCAGATCCCGTAAAAATAATTCGCCGTTTCCGTCCTGATCCAGTACCGCAACCTCAACAGTGTGGGTGCCTTCCGGCAGAATCTGCTCCGCCACGAAATTGCCCTCGGCATCGACCGGCACCAGGTGGCCGGCCACCCAGACATTGTGGCCCGGGGGGATACGACTACCCTGTACCCGCACCGTGCCGCTGCTAAGGCGAATATTCTGCAGCGCCAGAGCATTGTCTCCGTAGGCAGCCAGCAATTCGGGATCGTCGCGGTAAGCACCGGTTGCAATTTCATCGCTGGCCGCGGCAACTTCAGGTTCACGCCCCTCTCCGGCATTGATATCGACTGCCGGCGTTGTGTCAGTTTGTTCCTGCAATGCGTCAATTCCGGCAATATCCGTGACCGGGCCTGGGGCCGCTGGAGTTGCCACCAGCCACAACGGACGCGGTTCGGTTTCGTCAAAGTTGCCGTCTCTGCCGTAGGCGCGCAGGACATATTGCAACTGCCGGAGTGACCAGTCGAATTCCCCTGCATCCGCTTGCCAGAGTGCCATGCCGTCGTCGGCGACAGCGATGACCGCCACGGGTGTCTTCCTGGTCGATGCCCCGGCCTCGAAAATACGTACCTCGGACCGGTCGATGAAGTAGTCATAATTGGCGTACATGCGAAACAGAACCGGGGTTGACGGCACACCGGTATCTGCCGGGACCGGAATTCTGGCGGGTTCCGCCTCGACGCTGAGACGGGGGCTCGAAGTCAGGTTGTCGTAACCAAAGTGAATATTGGCGCTGTCAAGGGCAACGTCGGTGCAGCGCTGTATATCGGCGGAACTGCGACCCGGATCGTCGATGGGATCACCGTCCACGGTGATTCGCATCAGATTAAGGGCAAAGGCATTTTGAGGTTCCAGTTCGCGCTTGATCGGCTGGACTTCCAGACCTTCCTTGTCGTCCAGTACCGCCAGTTCGTCATAGACGACCTGAACCACAACATAGGACGTGTCGCCCTGAATAAAGCCGGCGTTGACCACGTCATTGGAATGTACGTACCCCCGGCCCTCGAATTCAGCCTGGTTGGCCGCCAGGCCCAGTTGCTTGCTGAGCAACTCCATGGAGTGGCGCGCACGGGCCGCTGACAGACCGACATCATCGCCGTAGACGCCGGCGGTACGACGGTCCAGCGTTTCATTGCGGGTATAGCCGATAAAACGCAGACGGGCGTTCTGCCGGTCGGCCACCTCCGACAAGGCCCGGGAGAGTTTGTCGGCATAACCCGCCGGAATCTGGGGTTGGCCGTCCTGCAGATCAAGCGCGGGAATTGTTCCCCAAGGCGGATCGTAAACCCGGCTCACCAGTTCAGCGGCGGGGTCTTCCGGACACAATTGCGGTTCATCCGGCAGCTCCTGCAACGGATCGTCGTACCAGAATTCCACCTCGACTCGCCGATTCATGGCCTTTCCACGGGGCGTTTCATTGCTGGCCAGCGGACGTTGCGCACCAAAGCCGTCAGCGTCGATAGCATCCGATTCCAGACCAAGGCGTTCGCGCACGGCGAGCGCCACTCGCCAGGCCCGGGCCTTCGACAGACCTTCGTGGCTGCCATAAATCCTTTCACTGCGTTGATCGAGAGCGGTGCTGTCGGTATGGCCGATAAACTTCACCATGACGTTCTGCTTGTCACTCAAATTGGCCAGAGTGCGCTTGACCCGTTCGGTGAAGGCGGTGGTGACTTCGAGGGAGTCCTCGTTGTAATTTAGCGGGGCAATCAGGTTCTGGACCCGTGCCCGCCGGTTATGACCGTCAATGTAGCGCAACTTGCAGACGGTCTCCACGCGACAAACCTTGACCCGCTTGACGTCGCTGGCAACGATCACTTCTTCCCGGTCCAGGCGGTCCTCGATTTCGTCGTACCAGACCTCCACTTCCACCCGGCGGTTCAGGGCTCGTCCCTCGGCAGTATCGTTGGAGGCAACCGGCTGGGTGTCACCGGACCACTCGTAGGTGATCGACGCAGGATCAAGACTGAGTGCTTCCTGGAAAAACTCCGCGACTTCTCCGGCTCGCTCCCGGGACAGTCCGGCGTTGTCACCATAGCGGGCGGCGAGAGCCCCTGACAGGGGCTGGTTATCGGCATGGCCCAGCAAATGCAGGCGAACATTGGCACGACTGCGCAGGCCCTCCAGAATGACCCGCAGTTCGTGCACGGTGCTGGCCGGGATCTGAGCCCGTCCGGAGTCAAACCGCACTGCAGGGACCACGCCCTTTAGCTTGACGGTCTGTGCATCGGCCCTGACCACTTCCCTGGTTTCGATTCGATCACCGCCCTTCTCCTGCAGCGCTTTCGGGTCATGCACCCAGTTGCTGTAGGCGTCGTCGGTGGACAGGTGGCGTTCCACCGCGTTGCCGGGTCGCTGTTCGAGGGCGGTTTCCGCGGCAACATGGGTCGAGAGTGCGACGAGACTCAGAAGCAGGAGACGATTTCCTATAATCATAGCCACTACCTGCTGTTAGCCTTTTGTTTGATGGCTTGTTCCGCAGGTCCACCGAGCCGCCAGAAGATTTCCGGTTCAATGACCAGCCGATAACAGCACGCCAATGCGGACCACTCCTCGTCTATGCGCTTTCTGACCACGCGCAATCGCTCCTCGACCAGGTTCGGCTCTTCTACATCCGCCAGATAGGAAAGTCGCAGGACTGAGGGTCCCTTCTGCAGTTCCTCGATCAACAGAGAAAACCGGGACAGCCACTGGGGGCGGATGTCCGTTGTGTCGGGGGCGAAAACCGCATCGGCGATATCGAGTCCTACCACACGATGAATCGAGGCGCCAAAGTCAAAGCGCAGGGTCTTGCCCCGGGTGGCGCGCTGCACCCGCAACAGATCTGTCGACGGCCGGTAACCGCTTGGCAGGGTCCGATCGTCGAGTTTCAGGGCAAAATTGCTGCCGCGATCCGCGTGGGGAACGATCGGGCAGGTGAAATGGAAGCGACCATAAGCATCGGTGGTAGCCGCCAGGCCCCTCGTCGTGACAACTCGCACATTGGCAATACCCGCTTCCTCATTGTCCTGCTGGCCATTGAGATTCTGGTCGTCGTAAACCTTGCCGATGACGTCGGTGCAGTCGAAGGTCGGATCCGGCACCAGTCGCACGGTGGCCGATGCCTCGCCCGACATTGCGCCACCTGTGAGGCTGTTCATGGCCTGGGCACGGTTGGTGAATTCCCCTTCACTCACGCCCGCGCCAACACCGAGCAGCATCTTGATCGTATGCTGGCTGTCAGCATCGAGGGTAAGGTTATTCCAGACCAGTTCTCGACTGCCAGCGACGGGCTCAACCGCCACGCCGTCCAGTCTTGCCGAGCCCTCGATGTAGTGAAATCCGGGAGGAAAGCGGTCGACCACGTTGACGTTCTGCAACTGGAGCCCATAGGTGTTGTTCACCGTGATGACGTAGGGCACCAGCTGGCCGCGGTCGACATTGACCATCGGCGTGGTTTTGGATATGGATAGCGCCCCGTCGAGTATCGGGTCCAGAGGAATATGGTTGTTAAATATCTGGCCGGAACCGGGCAGGCTGTCATCACTCAGTTGCAGGTGGACATGGTAGCTGGTGCCCTGGCTCTGGGCGGCAACAGCGGTGCCCGGAGGCAGATCCGAGGTCTGCGCCTCACAATAGAGGTTGGTCGCCGGGATGGCGTCGCCGGCAGTGCCCGGGCAGCCCGGTACGGCGAAGGGCGCAGCCGGCGACGTCGCTGGCGGAATGATTTGCGAATAGCCCGCAATAAAGCCGGAGCCTGGAGCGATTACCTGGATGGTGTAAGCCGCGCCATCAGGGCAGGACGGCGAACTGAAATTCAAATCGAATTTATAGTGGCCACCTGCCGCGGTGACCTGATTTTGCTGGCGGGGGTCCTCGAGGCAATTTGCCGGCAGCGGTGTCCCGGTTGAGGTATTGACCAGACTCAGCGTGGCGCCGGCCACCGGCGTCCGGGCTATGGAATCGTAGACCACACCGTTGGGGTCGATGGGAAGGTCGAGGTTCAGCAGGTTGTTGCCGGACAGTACGACAATGTCGCTGATTTCCTGCATGCCATTGGTGAAACCGGGTGAACTGGCCTCGCCCAGCGAGGCGGTGTTCGGTCCCGCACCGGGGGCTACAAAGGTCAGGCGATAATTGTCGCCGGTAACATTGTTGGGCGTGATGCCCCGTATGGAATAGGCTCCATCCGCATCGGTTTGGGTGCTCGTCACCAGTTGATTGTTGCGGTACAACTCCACCGTCCAGTCTTCCAGCAGCGGTTCATTGGCATCGAGTGCGTTGTCGAAATTCAGGTCGTGCCAGGCAGAACCGTTGAGACTGCCCGTGCCGGGTATGCCGCCGACATCAATGGCAACCTCAGCCTCGGCCGTCTGTGAACCGTTCCAGGAGGCCACCGCCCGGTTGACAATGGTGGTGCCCATGGCCAGTTGATTGTCAATCAAGGCCTGGAAACGGACAGTGATTCTCTCCCCGGGTTGCAGCGGTCCGTTGACTAAACCGTAGCTGGCGGTTAACAGGTTGCCGCTAATGACGATACCGTCCGCGGCACCGTTCATCACGGCCGATCCGGGGACAAAACTGAGCTGGCCCGGGAGCGGATCATCCAGGTTATCGGTGACGACGATGTCATGGGCCGGCACGGCGCCGATATTCGTCACCTGCAATGCATACTCAAGGGTGGCGCCGGCCAGAGCCGGGCCACCGCCGACCACCGACACCTGTTTGGTGATGGCCAGTTGCTGGCTGTCGCCGACCACGACCACCGTCGGCTCAGGTCCCGTGGCCGGGTCACCGTCACCGTCGGTGAGCAGATTGCCGGTCTCATCCGTGCTGACCTGGGCCTGGTTGCTGATCAGGGTACCGGTCGGCGTACCGTCGGCGACTACCAGATCAAATTGCACGGTGGCAAATTCACCTGCGGTCAGTGTGCCCCCACTCGCCCCGGGCAACGGTGGTGCCAGGTCCGAGGAACTGACGGCAATGCCTGCCGCCAGCGGCAATACGCCGCCATCGGGTTGACCGATGGGCAGGCCATTCAACGTGGTCGAATCAGTAACATAGACCGTGTTGGCGGGCAGGCTGTCGCTGAGGATGACATTGGTGGCCTCTATGGCGCCGTTATTGAGCACCATGATCGTATACCGAAGAGTATCGCCGGGATCGACGATACCCGGACTGCCGCCGTCGCTATACAGGGCCACCGATTTCTGGGCAAACAACAGCGGAAAATTGCCCACCACATTTTGGGTAGGATCATTGGCGACATTGGTGCCGGGGTCATCCGACGGCTGATCATTGATACCGGCGGCAATCACGTTGACGAAGGCCTGGTTGGAGACGATGGTGCCATCGAGCAGATCCGGGGACACCAAGACCTCAAACTCGACAATGGCAATATTGTCCGTGGCGTTGCTGGTATCCGCCGGCAGGAAACCTGGTGTCGCATCGCGGGGCGAGTTCAGGGCGATGCCGTTAACCAGCGGCGAGGTGCCACCATTATCGGCGAGGGCGATACTATTCAACCGGGTGCTGTTGGCAACGTAACTCGTGCCAGCGGGAATCTGATCACGCAATATCACATTTGAGGCATTGTCGTTGCCGATGTTTTGCACCGATATCCGATAGCGCAGGGTTTCACCCGCCATCAGCACATCGGGGTCCCCGGACAGATCGGCGGAAATCTTGTCGATGTCCAACAGCGGCGCCGATTCGATCTGCACCCGGGTGGGATCTTCGTCGTTCGCCACCTGCGGATCTGCGCTGCCGTTAATCTCGGGATCGTCACTTTCGGCTGCGGTAAAACCGTTGACCAGCATCTGCGACTGGTTGAAAACATAGCTGTCGTTGGCGATTACCGGTGCCAGTTGAACCTCGAACGTGACCACCTGGGATTCGCCGATATCCAGGCTGAGATTTCCGATGTCCAGGCGCCCGGTGCCACTGGCGCCACCAAACGGGTCCGTGTTGCCGACTTGAGCACCGGCCGGTACCAGCCCCAGGGTTAATGTCCCTGGCTGGAACGCGGGGCTGGCGTTGAGACGATCCAGTTCATCGACGAGATTAAAATCCGCGACCGGAATATCACCAACGTTTTCGATATACAGACGGTAACCCAGACGGTCGCCTGGAGTGGCACTGGTCGCCGGGTTTTCGCCGGTGCTGAGGTTGACCACCGTCTTTTCGAAGGTGATCAGCGGCGAAAACACGACTGCCGTGTGGGCGTCCTGATGGTCGAGCAGACCGGGGGTGCCGTTGGTCAGGGACTCTGTGTACAGTCGCGCCTGGTCATTGGCTACCGAGATATCGGCGCTGTACCACCGGGTGACGCCGGCAACATTGGTTAATGTTGCATTTTCATCCGTTCCCGCATCGAGACTGGCCTCGTAAGTGATGATCAGACGCTCGTCCGGGCCGATACTGCCAGCACTTGTGAGTATGGATACAGTAAAAGTACAGGCTGGATCGCCGTTGAAATTGACCGCGAAATCGGTGCCCTGACTCAGCGCCGGAGCAAGCGGTGTAACGCCATCGGCCGCATACAGTCCCGCGCTCACCTGTGCAGGCGCGACGTCGCACATCCCCCCCGACACCGTGTTCGGCAGCATATCGTTGATACTGGCGGCGTAGGCCGGCGAATCTCCGATGTTGTGGACATTGAGTGAGAACGTGCCCGGCTGTCCCGCCCGCATCAACGGCGGCCCGGACTTTTCAAGAGTCAATTGCGGTTCGACAACGGTCATGGCGCCGGTCGAGCCGGCGCCGCCCGCCTGTTCCGTCGAGTCATCGTTGTCGAACAGGTTGTAGCTGAAGCTGGCGGTATTGATGAAAGACAGTCCGGCAACGTTGGTCGGGGTGTCCATCAGGCGCACCACAATCTCGACCACCACTTGTTCACCGGCAGGAATGTCGATACCACTGGCAAAGTCATCGATGATGATGTTGTCACCGGTACCGCTGTTGACCGGGGTCCAGGACCCCGATCCCGAAATTTTTATCACATCGACGAACTGCATATCCGCCGCGGAAGCGAGCAGATTGTCGAGAATGCGCACGTCATACAATGGCGCCGTATGGGCTACGGCGGGGACCGTGATGCGGTAGCGGAATTCCTGCCCGGGGGCAGCGCTCGCCTGGGTATTGGCTTTTACCAGCGCCGCCGGCGGTTCCGCCTCGATCACGACTCGCGTCGGGTCCTCGTCACCCGGTAAATCGGGATCCGCCACACCATTGATGTTGGGGTCGTCGCTGTCCGCGAGGATGGTGGCGCTGATGAGATCTGCCTGGTTGGTAACCACCGTGGCGTCAGGCAGACTTGGTGCCAGGGTAATATCAAACTGAATCTCCAGTTCACTGTCTGCCGGCAAACTCAGATTGCGAATATCCAGGAGACCGGCACCATTGGTGCCGCCATTGGGATTGGTATTGACAGTGATGGCTCCAGCCGGAATCGTGCTGGCGACCAGCGTCAGCGTACCCGGTGCGAACACAGGTAGCGCGTTGAGAGCGCCGAGATCATCCTGAAACCTGAAGTTGTTGAGGGCGCTGTCTGTTGTGCGCAGGCGCAGACCGTAGCGCAACCGGTCTCCCGGTGCGGCGGCCCCCGCCGGGTTCAACCCGGTAGTGAGGTTGGCGACAGTCTTTTCGAAAAAGTAGCCGGTCAACGCCGTGGTGACAGTGTGGGCGTCCTCGTGGTCGAGCGTGCCGACGCTGCCATTGGTCAGCGTCTGCACATAGGTCTGACGCTCGCTATTGCCGGCATCGTCATTGGACCACTGGGTTGCCGCAGCGATATTGGTCAGGACAGCACCATTCTCGGTGTCCGCATCGAGACGGCTTTGGTAGTTGATGATCAGGCGCTCATTCGGGCCGATCACGGACGCCGCCGTGAGGAGGCTGAAACTGAGTTCACAGGTGGGGGCGCCGCTATAGCCAAACAGGAAATCGGTGCCGGCTACCAACGGCCCCTTGCCCGGAACCGGTGTCACACCGTCGGCGGCAAAGATTCGCGCATTCAGGACGGTGGGCGTTTCGTCGCACAACCCGCCGCTGCTGTCATCGGGGAGCCGGTCAAGAATGGCCGTATTCCAGGCGTCACTGTTGCCGATGTTCTGGATATCGAGACTGAAATTGCCCCATTGACCCAGATTCAGCGTGGCGGGACCGGACTTCGTCAGGGTAAGGTCCGGTCCGCCGATGGTCATTGGCTCCGAAATGCCCCACTCGCCGGGGAGGGGCTCAAAGAATTCACCATCGATCAACCGGCCAAAATCCCATTTGGCGACATTGACGAATTCAGTGCCAATGATGTTCGCCGGTGTGTCCTCCAGCACCACCGTGACTTCGATGATGATCTGTTTTCCCAGGGGAATCTGGGAAAGGCTGTCGGAAAATTCCGAGAAGGTGAGAACGCCGCCGGCATTGACAAAGGTGTGCTGCACCGCCGTTCCGCTGTCCGCCCAGTAGGCGACATGGTCCAGATAGGTGAGGACAGCGCCGGTGGCATTCAGGTCATCGGTCAGGATGACGGCATGCAGGTCGTTGGGTGAGCCGGCGGAGTTGACGACCTCGCCGGTGGCGGGATCGTACAGAACCGGCATCGACAACCTGTAGGTAAACGGTACACCGATGGTGGCGGTGGTCGTGCCCGGGGGGTTCTGCTTGTCGATTTTCTCCACGGGTATCAGATAGTTCTGACAGCCCTCCTGGATCGACGTTGATGAACCGTTGACGAACCAGATTTTGTGGCCGGCTACAGCGTTGCAAGCCATCTGGCCGGTGTGGTAGACGTTGTCAAAGATGGCAATCCATCTTTCATCTGTCTGGCCCGGCGAGGTATAAAAGCTGAAGTTGGTGCCCAGCGGGTTCGATTCCGGGTAATT
>QJWQ01000065.1 GCA_003235325.1 Gammaproteobacteria bacterium
GTTTGTTCCGCCGCAGAAATCCAGACCCTGACCAATGGCGTTGCCACGAATTCCTTTTCCGGCACCCAGGGGCAGTGGCAGTGCTTCGTGTTGCCGGGTGTGCCCGAGGGTGCCACGGATGCCAGCTTTAGCCTGGTCAAGGTGGGCAGGGGTCGGGGCGGCGATGCCGACCTCTATGTACGCCACGGCGACCTGGCGGACACCGGCAATTACGATTGCCGATCCGTCAGCAGCACCAGCAACGAATCCTGTACCATAAGCGCCCCTGCGGCCGGCGACTGGTTCGTCAGTGTCTATGCCTGGAGCGATTTCCCCGGCGTTACCCTGACGGGATCCTGGTCCGGTGGCAGTATTGAACCGCCACCGCCGGGTGGTAGCGGCAGTCTGCACATCGGGGCGCTGGATGGCTCCGCGACAACGGCATCCCGCGGTCGCTGGAATGCCAGTGTCGGGGCTGTGGTGGTCAACCAGGGCGATGAACCGGTTTCCGGGGCGGTGGTCAGCGGTACCTGGAGTGGCGATACCAATGGCAGCGGCTCCTGCACTACGGATATCAGCGGCACCTGCAATATTGTCAAAAGCAACCTGAAGTCCAACGCCGGCAGCGTTACGTTTACCGTGTCGGATATTGCCCTCGGCGGCTTTACTTACGACAGTGGCAGCAATGCTGTTGACTATGTGACCATCGTCAAGCCCTGAAAACCGTGGCAAGACATCTTCTGCTGGTGCAAGTGCCGGAGTAAGTGCCAGAGTAAGTGCCGGAGTAAGTGCTGGTGTAAGCATTGCAGGCCCCCCCTTTTTTATGGGGGGGAGCCCTGCCTAAAAGCCCGGGAACCGGCGCTTTCGTGACGGGGTTATAACGGGCTTTACAGCGAGGTTCACACTCCAATCTTTTCAGCTATCCACCACAGGGCATTGGCAATATTTCGCCGGGGCAGTAGCGACTATTGTCCCCGTCCGGAGTCAAAAACAGTCTCGATAACAACCGCCGGCTTGCGGCAAGGCCCCTTGGCAGACAGGCAATCAGTGATCCAGTTCAGGCACCTTTCATTTCACAAAAATGCCACCTGGCATCGACGTATTCAGGTGGGCACTGTTGCCCTGAAAATATTGCTGCTGACGAGTATCTGCTGCCTTGGCGGTTGCGCGGCGACGCCGTCGATATTCAGCGAGGGGGTCGAGAGCGTCACCTACTACCAGCACCCGGATGTGGGCATCGTTACTGCCGAAGATCCCGCCTATAAAAACATGGTCGCTGACTGCGAAAAGAAGACCTTTACGCACCCGGTTAATATCGACGGCAGGCTGGTGGAGAGCAGGGATGAACTCTCGGCGATCTGGAACACCTACTATGTGCGTACCATGTGGCAAATCTATCAGGATGAAAAGCGATTGGCTGCGGCCGAGGCAGCAGCCGACGGCAAATCCGGGCAGTCCGAACAGCCGTCGTCAGGAAAAATTTCGCAGCAACAGGCCGAGGCCGTCTTCAACCAGATGCGGCACCCGGGTTATTACGCCGAAATCCGGCAACTCCTGGACCGGAACACCAGGTGTATCAGGGAAGAGTCCGGCTGGCGGCCGGTCAGAACGGATTACATTGTGATCGAAACCGGCAAGGTTATTAAAAGTGTCGACTTAAAGCCCGATGAGGATCAGTAAGAAGGGTTTGCCGCCCCCGGGGCCATGGTGACAGGCGCGTATATCCTAGCCTGCGATGCTCCGGCGGAACAGCCGTCCGGGGAATGCCCTTCACTGAACGACCCACCCGGGCCATGGCTTCCAATGACGATGCCTATCATCCGGGACCCGGGTCTGTACCTGCATCGAGTGTCACCGATGGCTGGAACCACCGCCAACGGGGTCCGTAAATAGGTCTGACCGGTTCCGGTCAGGGGCTAGAATTGAGGTTGAGGCAATGGCGAAAGGCGGAAATACCCCATGACACTTGGATCCCGGCGGAGCAAATCCTACCTGACCGATCTGGTTGCTGAACAGGGGCTGAAACCCCTCCAGGAGCGCCTGAGGCCGAAAACCGGGAACCTGCCCGACCATGTGCCGCGGCGGGATGAGGTGTCGGTGGAGGCAGTACAGGCCCGCTGGGCCATGCTCGGCGCGCCGGAAGCCATCCGGGACCAGCTCTACGATAGCTGGAGCGTCGACCACAGCGAGGACTTTGCCCGCAACATCGAACACCTGATTGGCACGGTCAAGGTGCCGGTGGGTCTCGCCGGCCCCCTGCGGGTCAACGGCCTCTTCGCCCAGGGGGACTACTACGTGCCCCTGGCCACCAGCGAGGCCAGCCTGGTGGCCTCCTACAGCCGGGGTGCGAACCTGATTACCGAAGCGGGTGGTGCCAGCGTCGCCCTGTTGAGCGAAGGAGTCAGCAGGGCCCCCGTGTTTGCCTTTGACACTCTCGGTGAGCTCGGCCTGTTCATGGTCTGGGCCACGAAGCATCTCGACGACATGGCGGCCGCCGCCAACGCCACCAGCCGCTATGGCAAACTTCTGGACATCGAGTTTTGCGTCGAGGGCACCCGGGTCTTCTTCCTGTTTATCTATTCCACTGGCGACGCCGCCGGCCAGAATATGGTGACCATCGCCACCTGGGCCGCCCTGGAGTGGATACTGAAGCACTCGCCGGTGCGCCCTAAAACTGCCTACCTGGAAAGCAACTTCTCCGGTGACAAAAAAGCCAGCGCCCTGTCGTTTCAGCGGGTTCGGGGCCGCAAGGTGGTGGCGGAGGCGACGCTGCCGGCAAAGCTGGTGGAACACTGGCTGCATTGTCAGCCGGCCAGCCTCATCGACTATTCCCGTATTGGTACCGTCGGAGCCGTGCTGTCCGGTTCCCTGGGATCCCAGGGGCATTTCGCCAACGGCCTCACCGCGCTGTTCCTTGCCTGTGGCCAGGACGTGGCCTGCATCTCCGAGGCGGCGGTGGGCATTACCAGCCTGGAACTGACGGCATCCGGAGACCTGCAGGCGACGGTGACCCTGCCCAACCTGATCGTCGGCACAGTGGGGGGTGGCACCCGGCTGCCGAGTCAGGCTGCCTGCCTGGCCCTGCTCGGCCTTCAGGGCGAGGGTTGCGCCCGGGCTTTTGCGGAACTGGCGGCAGCGGTCTGCCTCGCCGGGGAGTTGTCCCTGATGGGTGCCATCGTTTCCGGGGAGTTCGCCGCCGCCCACGCCCGCCTGGCCCGGGGCAGGGAGCTGGGCTGAAATGGTTGCCAGTGAGCTCCTGGCCGGGACATCCGGGCGGGACCTGACCGACGAGGTCGATTTCAGCATCATCCGCTACGCCCAGTGCTGGGAGGATGCCGACACATTGCTGGACGCACTGCAGGTGCAACCGGGGGACGTCTGCCTGTCGATTGCCTCGGCCGGCGACAACAGCCTGTCGCTGTTGACCAGGCGCCCCGACCGGGTCATTGCCATTGACCTGTCGAACAGTCAGCTGGCCTGTCTCGAGTTGCGAGTTGCCGCCTACCGCCACCTGACTCACGGGGAGTTGCTGGAACTGGTGGGCGCCGTCCCGAGCCGGCGTCGCCGCGCCCTGTACTCCCGGCTGGCGACGGAACTGAGCGATACCAGCCGGCGCATCTGGGCTGCCCAGGGCGGGGCCCTCGACGCCGGCATCGGCACCGCCGGCAAGTTCGAACACTACCTGGACCTGATTCGCCGCTACGTCATCAACACGACCCACTCCCGGCGCGTGCGCGAGTCCCTGTTTGTCCGGCGGGATGCCGAGGCCCGTGATGACTGGTACCGGCGGTACTGGAACAACCGGCGCTGGCGCTGGCTGATTCGCCTTGCCTGTTCTCGAACGGTCATGGGCCGCCTCGGGCGCGATCCGCGCTTTTTCAAATACGCTGAAGGCAACGTCTCCGATCAGATCCTGCAGCAGGTGGAGCACGCCCTGGTGGCCCTGGACCCCGCCGATAACCCGTACCTGCACTGGCTGGTTCGGGGGGACTATGGTGATCGGCTGCCCCACGCCCTGCGACCGGAGAACTTCGAGGCAATTCGCACCAACCTGGATCGTCTCGAGTGGCACAGGTCGGACCTGCAACAGTTTCTCGGCGGCGCGCCGGCGGCATCGATTCATCGCTTCAATCTATCGGACGTGTTCGAGTATCTTTCGCCCGCAGACACGGCGGCGGTATTCGAGCAGATCGCCAGGGTCGGCGCAGCCGGCGGTCGTCTGGCCTACTGGAATATGCTGGTCCCGCGCCATCGGCCGGACTCCCTGGCTGCGCGCATCGAGCCCCTGCCGGCACTGTCGCAACAGTTGCACCGGGCCGCCAGGACGTTCTTTTACAGCGATTTCATCGTCGAGCAGTTGCGCTGATGGCCGCTATCCCCGCTTCGCCCTGGCTGGGCCTGCTGGCTGTTGCCACCGTTTTCGCCCTGCTGCTCGGTACCCTGACCCTGATCCAGCGCCTCGGCCGGCTGCAAGCCGAGCTGGTGCGCAAGCTGTTTCACCTGGGTAGCGGCGCCCTGGCCCTGACTCTGCCCTGGTTGTTCAGGGACCTCTGGCCGGTGTTACTGCTCGGTGCCGCCAGCCTGCTGGCCCTGATGATGCTCCGCGTCGTTCCTGTCCTGCGGACCGGCCCCGGGCAGGTTCTGCTGGGGGTGCCCCGTTCCTCCTCTGGCGAATTCTGGTTTGTGGTCGGCGTGGTCCTGGTGTTCGCCATCGCCCGGGACAGCGTCGTTATCTACAGTATCGGCATCCTGATCCTGGCCGTGGCCGACACCGCCGCCGCTCTGGTGGGGGTCGGATATGGACAGCATCCCTTTGCCGTTCCCGGGGGCACCAAGAGCACCGAGGGTTCCATCGCGTTTTTCCTGGCTGCCTTTCTCTGCGTGCATGTCCCGGTGCTGCTGGTCACCCCCGTCGGCCGTCCGGAGTCGCTGCTGGTTGCCCTCGATGTCGGCTTGCTGGTGATGATGGCCGAGGCCAATGCCACCCGGGGCTCGGACAATGTCGTCCTGCCGGTACTGGTGGTGGTGCTGCTGCACATGTTCCTGGACATGGGCGTGGACGAACTGCTGGTTCACACCGGGGTGATCGTCGCCCTGGGACTGTTTGTTCGAATCTACCGCCGCCATACCAACCTGTCCGGGGACGCCCTGATTGGTGCGGCCCTGATAGGTTACCTGTTTTGGGTGTTCGGCGACTGGCGCTGGCTGGTGGCGCCGGTGACCCTGTTTTCCACCTATATCTGGCTGCTGGGACGGCCGCGGCTGCGGGCGGCGCAGTTGTTTCATGTGAATGTTATCTACGCCATCGCCGCTCCCGGGGTGGTGCTGGCGACGGCCCACGCAGTATTCGGGGGCGAGCGCCTCTATCCCCCTTTCGTCGCGGTCTGGAGTGCCAATCTGGCGGTAATTGGCGTATTGCACGGCCAGAGGCAACAGCCCTTGCGGCTGTCGGGGCGGGCGGCGGCTGTCAATTGCCTGAAGTCGCTGGCGGTGCTGCTGCCGGGGTTGCTGGTGGCGAACACCCTGACCCTGGCTGGTGCCCTTGCTGCCTTGCTGTCGGTGCCCTCGGCGCTGCTGGTTTTTGCCGGTTTCGGTTTTATCCCGGGCCGACGGATGACACCGCCGGCCACCTGGCGCGGAGTGCCCCTGGCGGTTGGCACCGGCACCCTGATCAGCTTTGCCCTGGTCGCCTTGGTGCTGAGTCTCTGAGTCTGTTCGTCTGCCAGACTCCACCGGATCCCGGTCTCAGCCAAGGATTTTGTGCCAGAGGCCGTACCGATGGCGCCACAGGAACCTGCCCTTGCGGGCGTAGGATTCGCTCTGAATCCCGGCCCGGACCAGGGCTGAGATGGCGTAATCGGCACCCAGGGCCAGTCCTTCGCGAAGCGCCAGATACACCAGGGCATTGGACAGTCCCCGGCCCCGCGCCGCCGGGACGATACCGGCGCTCTTCAGGACGATGGCCGTTTCCCTGTCGCCGCCGCGACACTTCTCGTCGATAAAAGCCCGGTCGATAAAGCCATGGAGAAAGCCCACGGCTTCTCCCTGCGGATCGTTGACAAACCAGGACAGAAAGCGCTTTTCCCCGCTGGCCGCGGCGGCGACATAGGCCTCGGTAAACAGCGCCTGCGCTATGGGTTCAAACAGGAAATTGTCGGCGAAAGCGGCGTGACTGAGGCGGTACAGGGTTGGCAGGTGCGGTTCGATGGGGTCCCGGCCGAACTCCCGAAAGCGGTATTTGTCCGCCAGGGCCCGTTGATAGTCGGGCTGCAGTTGGTCGATGACTGCGGCCAGGTTGCCAAAGGCGGTGCTGGTGTAGCCGGTCAGGGGGCTGAAGCCCGCGGCCTCGACCACCTGGACGTAGTCCGGAGGGTTGACCGGTTCCCAGGCAAAGAGGCGCGGGTCGCCGTCGTCCAGGCGCAGGCGGTAGGGAAACCAGGTGTTGAGAGCGATGGGGCCGACCACCCGCCGGATTCCCCGCTGCCGCAGCCAGTCACAGGCTGCGTCCAGCAGGGTGGTGGCGATCGCCTCGAAATCAGCCTCCAGGTCCAGTTCCAGCAGCCCGAAGTAACCGGTGCCGGCGACGCCGGCCGGGATATTGGCGGAGATCCGTGCCACCGGACTGCCACGGTGGTAGCAGAGCCAGAACTCCCGGTCCGGCGGTACCGGCGTCGGCAGAAACCGGGCACAGACCGATGCCGGCATCGAGCCCGGGCGAAACGGGTCCCGACGCACCCGATCCGGCAGGCTACAGAACGCGGTCCTGAATGCAGCCGGTGATTCGCTCTCGGAGAACCTGACCGGATTCACGACAGGATTCTCACCTCGCCGCGACCGGCATCCATGCGCACCCGCTGGCCGCTCCTGAGGCGCTGCATCAGTCCTCCGGAAATGCCGACAATGGTGGGCAGGCCCAGTTCCCTGGCGACCACGGCGGAGTGGGACAGCAGGCTGCCCCGTTCGATCAGCAGGCCGGCGCAGGAGGGGTATAGGGGCACCCAGCCCGGATCGGTGCGGGCGGTGACCAGGATTTCGCCGGCCATGCCCTCGGCATCGCGGCTGGTCTCGGCGACCCGGACCACCCCCTCGACGACACCGGGACAACAGGGAGTGCCCCGCAGCAGGTCGTCATCGGCAGCGGCCGGGGAACGCAGCAGATCGGCGTCGGCCAGTACCTGGGGCAGGGCAAAGGATGGACCCGCCGCGCCGCGGGTAAGCAGGCGCTCCGGGGGGGCAGGGCCGCGGCGGTAGTCGTCGAACTCCCGTTTGCGCAGGGCCACCAGACCGGCGAGGTCGACCGTGGTCGGCCGGCCCTCGATGAAGCCCAGAATATCTTCTACCGTCAGCAGAAACACATCCCGCTCGTCGTCGATCAGGCCGAGGCGCTGCAGTTGCAGACCCATGGCGAGGAAGATACGGCGGGCGATACCGAAAATCCGGGTTCGGGCAAAGCGCAGGTTCTCCCGGTGCCGCACTGCCTTGCGCGCCTGGCGCAGCACCCGATAGTAGAGCCAGCGGTGCGGGCCACGGAGGGCCCGGTCCACCTGCTCCAGGGCGTTGTCGCTGATGGCGGCTTCCCGGGCTTCCAGGGCGGCGATATCGAATGTTCCGGCGCGAACATAGCTGCGAATGGCATTGACGATGAAAGACGGGTCCTCGTGCAGGTCCTTTTCCTCCAGCTTCAGTTCATTGACGCAGCGGAAGCCGTACTGGTCGAGGTAGGCGTCGAGGCGTTGGCGCAGTTCAGGCCAGGCGTCTTCTTCGGTCAATTGACGCCAGACCTCCGCGCCCGGGGTCTGGTCGAACCAGTGTTTTCGCGCCTCGTCCTGGCAGTGGACCCAGGCGGCAGTTTCCATCAGCAGTCTGGTCGGTCTGGTGCTCTCCAGGCCGCCCTGGCCGCAGAGCAGGTCATTTTGCAGGGACGTGGCCTCATCCCCGGCGGCGACCCAGCGCCGGGTCAACTGCTGCAACAGGCCGAAACAGATCATGCAGATGTAGTCGTTGATGATCGGCGCCCGCCAGTTGCCAAGCACCTGCCGGTCGAGGAGCCGGTAGTAGTCGGCCAGGTCCGGCAGGGACATTCCCGGAAAATCCTGGCGTCGGGCACTGTCGTAAATCCGGTCAAAGTGTCGAAAAAAATCGGCGACGATGGCATCGATGCGCAGGAATCGCCAGGCGCTGAGCAGGCTGACCCAGAGCCGGCGCGGCAGTGAGTAGCGGGGTGGATGGTTGATGAACTCGAACAGGGACGCCAGTTCCGGCTGCAGGGTCTGTTTGACCCCCATCATGGTTTCCATGAAGCCGCCGCTGCGGCCGGCCAGAGGCAGCAGTTGAATCAACCGGTACCAGTTGATCAGGTTGTAATAGACCTGGCCGCGCACCAGACCGAGCATGTTGCGGTACATCACTTCGTGGTCGGCGATGGCCCGGCGCGGCACCCCCATGACCTGGCAGAACTGGACATAGACCCGGTAGTAGGCGGCGTTGGCGAAGCTGAAGGTCAGGGGCGTGGTGACGCCGCTGTAACTCTCGACGATATTGGAATTGTCCCAGAGGATGACCTCGTCACCATTGATCCCGGCGTCAAAGAAGGCGTCAGCAGGCAGGGTCGTGACCGGCCGGGTCTGGACTACGAACAGCTGGCCGGCGCGGTCGATGACCCACTCGCTGTCCTGGGGCAGGCCCCGGTCGCGCTCCAGTTGCAGTACCAGGGAGCCGATGGCGCGTACCTGTTCTGCCGTCAGGGAGGGTTGCCGGCGCAGTGCTTCGGGGAGGGGTTCCCGCGTCACACCGCCGCCGGCGCCATAGCGCAGGGCGGTACTCTTGTCGGCGATCGCCGTGGTCTCGATGGCCAGGGAGTCCCGGGCCACCGCGAAATGGTCGGCATCCAGTTCGCCGCTGACCAGACCCTCACCGAGGCCATAGACCGACTCGATCACCAGGTGCTGCCGGTCGAGGGGGTGCACCGGATTCCGGGAAAAGGCGACACCGGCGGCGACGGGCTCGATCATTGCCTGGATGACGACGCCGATGCGAATGCCGGAGACCCGCAGTCCCCGTTCGACCCGGTAGGCGATGGCCCGCTCCGAGAAACCGGAGGCCCAGCAGCGCCGGATCGACTCGAACACCGCGGTGGCGCCACGCTGGCAGAGAAACGAGGAAAACTGCCCGGCAAAGGAGTGGCCCGCGGAATCCTCGTCGATGCCGCTGGAGCGCACCGCGAGCAACTGGTCCTGCAGGTCCAGTCGCATCAGGGCGGCGTTGACCTCGGTTGTCACCGGCGCCGGAACCGGACACTGCAGGAACAGGCTTTCCACATCTCTTGCGAAGTCGCCAAGCCGGTGCAGATTTGCCTCGGGGTGCAGATGATCGGCCAGCCCGTTTGCCTCGACGAAGAGATCAAAGGCTCCGGCGGCGAGGCAGAACCAGGGGGGCACCGCCAGCCCGGCCCGGGACAGGTGTGCCAGGTTCATGGCCTTGCCGCCGCCCTGACCGGCAAATGTCTCCAGAGGCGTATCTTTGTCCAGAATGACAGTCACGGGGTCCAGAATGAAGGTCACAGGCGACTCCACAGGAATTGCGCGGGCAGGGCCCAGACATGGGCCAGCAGGCTGACGCCGGCGATGGCTTCGGGGATTTTAAAGGCGTCAGGGCGCAGCCAGAGCAGGGCCAGGCTCAGCAGCAGGGCGGCTTCGATGGGCCATAAAAAGGCGCCCAGGTCCAGGGCGGCGGCGCCGCTTGCCGCCACCAGCAGGGTCGCGGCCACCAGCAGGGCGGTGCGGCCGCGTCCGTACTGCCGCAGATAGGTGCGCAATACCGGGTGGGCCTCCGGATCGAGTTTGCGGCAGACCTCGTAGGCGAAGAATGCACCCAGCAGCAGCAGGCCGAAGGGCAGGGCGGTGGCCGCTGCCGGCGCCGCCGGGGTGCTTGCCAGAATGCTGTAGAAAGCCAGGGGTATCAGGATTAACTGGTGGCTCAGGGCGTAGAGCAGGGGCCGCGGCTCGAGCCAGGCACCGCAGTAGAACTCCCGGTACATCAACCACAAATAGACCGTGACCAGCAGATAGCAGGCCCCGGCGGCGGGGCTCGCAAGCCATGCCGTCACCAGGGCCCAGGCCAGCATCAACGCGGCGCCAATGGCTATCGCCCGCTGCACCTGCGCCGGCGTCAGCAGGCCCCGGGGCAGGGGCCGGTCGGGGTGGGCGACGCGATCCTTGTCCAGGTCCTTGCATTCATCCATCAAGCGCAGCAGGGCGAAAAACGCCAGCAGGCCGATAAATCCCGGCAGTGCCGGTTGCAGGGCGAGCCCGCCGCCGAGGGTTGCCCCCGAGAGCGTGAAGCCGAGTGCCAGCGGCACGTATACCGCCAGCGGCAACCGCTCCCGCAGGAAGGTCAGCCAGACAGCCACGGGGCCCCCCTGCTCAGGCTCCTGGCCCGGTCGATACGGGCCCGGTGTCGGGAGTCCCGATAGATTTTCGCTTCCACCGCGGCGCCGATGCCGCCGAGGTCCCGCAGTTCGTCGCTGCCGAGGCTGCCCACACCCTCGCCCACCAGCACCGCCGAGCCGTCGCTTGCCCGCTGCAGGAAGGACTTGCTCGACTGCAGGCGGGCGTAGACCCGCTGCTCCGCGTCGAAATCCCCCCGGGCCTGGAAGGCGCGGCCGGCATACCACCAGGTGCCGTTGTCATCGACCTCGATACGGTCCCCCATGCAATGCCAGACCCGGCCCCGGTGGTCCCGACGTTTGAGAGTGCGGTTTTCCTCCACGTCACCCAGATAGAGGGGGCAGACGTGGGGCCCCGTAACCCAGAGGCCGTCGCCGGCAAATTCAGCATCGATTTCCGGCACCGGTCGGCCCAGGCAGAGGGTCTGAAAACAGCCCCGGGCCCGGCTCTTGCGCACCGCCAGACGGGCGTCGTCGGTGGCCACCGGTTCCGCCTCGGTGCTGCCATAGACGCTGCGCCAGTCGGCGTCCGGCCATTGCCGAAATCCGGCCTCGTAGATCCAGCAGTCGGTCAGGGCGCCGCCGACGTGAATCGAGCGCAGGGAGTCGATCCCGGTCTGCCGCAGC
The DNA here is from genome assembly GCA_003235325.1 of Gammaproteobacteria bacterium. GTDB lineage: Bacteria > Pseudomonadota > Gammaproteobacteria > Pseudomonadales > Porticoccaceae > SZUA-272. The sequence goes on from QJWQ01000065.1 coordinate 11,051, forward strand.
AGGCGCAACAGGAACCCGGGCCCGCAGGTCAGGGTCTGCGGGCGCAGGGCCGCCGGCAGCGACGACAGACCACGCAGATGGCGCCGCCGCCAGCCGGGCGGAATCAGCAGCGAGCCGCGTCCGGAGGCCAGGTTGGCGAGGACGAAATTGGCAAAAATGCACAGGTCGTTGCCGGTAAAGCGGTCGAGTCCAAGACTGCGACTGAGGATTTCGTGCTGCCTCAGCAGGTGGCCATGACTGCGAACCACGCCCTTGGGTCGACCGCTGGTGCCGGAGGTGAAGGTGATAATACCCGGTGTATCCGCTGACACCGGCTCTGCAGACAGGGCATCGCCCGCCGGCGCCCGGTCCAGTTGTGCGGCTGGCAGCCATTGCCGGATAGCCCGCACGGCCGGCACCCGCAGACCCCAGAGAAGTCCCTGCCAGCTGGCCACCAACAGGGACGGCCGCGCCGTGGCCACCGCCCACTCGATCCGGCGCACCGGCATCCAGGGTTCCACCAGCATGACACTGGCGCCGATGGACAGCAGGGCCAGCACCGTCGCGTACAAGCGGGGGCCCAGTCCGTCCACCACCAGCACGGTGTCCCCGGCAACGGTACCCCGGTGCCGCAGCAGGTGCCGGGCACGCCGGCTGCGCTCCAGCAGCTCGCCAAAGCTGGTGGTGTCGCCCTGGCCCCGCCATCCCGGCAACCAGAGCGCCAGGGCATCCGGCCGTTCCCGTCCCTGCTCCAGGGCCAGTTCGACGCAATTCATGACACCTGCTCCATGCCCGGGTCACTGGCGGCTGTCGCTGGCCCGCGGTTCGCTGGTCCGCGGTTCGCTGCTCCGTGGTTCGCTGCTCCGTGGTTCGAAAGGTACGCCGCTGGCGTGTCGCTATGGTCCTTGCCGTCTGCAATCAAAGCTGGTGCCTGCCGTGAAGTCGTTGGCCGCTGCCCGGTCTGGGATAGGTGCGGTCTCAGCCAATGGTAATGCGCTTTTGCGGCGCTGTCCGCCGCTTAAGAAGCCGGCCAGTTCCTTACCGGTACCGGTTTCAGCTTTTCCCCGGAATCGATGCCGAGGACCAGACGGTAGAAATACAGCTCGGCCTCAAAAGCCCGGCTGACATTGGCCTTGCGGCGAAAGCCGTGGCCCTCTTCCGCGAAGGCCACGTAGGCCACCGGTATGCCTTTGCGGTCCAGGGCATCGACCATGGCAATTGCCTGCTGCGGTGGCACCACCCGGTCCTCCAGTCCCTGGAAGAAAATCACCGGGCACCTGAACCGGTGCAGATGATGTATGGGTGACCGCTGCCGATAGCGCGATTGCATCGCCGGATAGGGGCCAACCAGCCGGTCCAGATAGCGGGATTCAAACTTGTGGGTATCCCGCACCAGGGTTTCCAGATCGCCGATGCCGTAGAGACTGGCCCCGACCCTGAAGGTATTACCGGCGATCAGGGCCGCCAGCACGGTATAACCGCCGGCACTGCTGCCGCGGATAATCAATGCCGACGGGTCCGCCAGGCCCTGCTCGACGCAGTGCCCGGCGGCGGCAATCACATCCTCGACGTCGCGCACACCCCAGTAGCCGTTGAGCTTTTCCCGGTAGGCGCGACCGTAACCGCTGCTGCCCCGGTAATTGACATCCACCACGGCAAAGCCGCGGCTGGTCCAGAACTGGACCTTGTAGTTGAGGGCGGTGCTGGTCGCCGCCGTCGGTCCGCCGTGACAGATGACCAGCAGGGGTGGCCTGGTGCCCCGGGGTGCCCGATAGTCCGGGTTGTGGGGCGGGTAGTAAAAGCCATGGGCCCGGTCGGGTTCCCCGTCTGCGGGTCCGGTGGCAAAGCTGAGGGACCGGGGCCGGGAAAACCATCCCCGGAGGGCAGTGTCCCCGGCGTCGGATTCGGAATTATTGACAACCTGCAAGCGCCGACCCTGGGCATTCAGGGTGTGAATCCGGGGCGGCGAGTCGTGACTGGCGCCGACGAAACAACCTCCGCTGGCATTGGCCGAAACGCCGGAGATGGCCGTACAGGCTGTCGTCAGGTTTTCCAGGCAGCCGGTTGCGGTATCCAGCAGGGCCAGTTGCCAGTTACCCCTGGAGTCCGGGTCACTGCCACAATAACTGCAGAGAATGGTTCGGCCGCCCTCACCGATAAAGCCGTAGGTGGACATGCCCAGGTTCCACAGGGGCAGGCCGAACTCGGCGTCCATGGGCAGCAGGGCAGTGGTGCTCGTTCGGTTCTGACGATAGAGATTCCACCAGCCGCTGCGATCGGAAACAAAATACAGAGTGCCGTCGGGGGACCACTCGGGCTGGAAGATGGATTCGTCCGGGCCGCCGGCGACGGTGGTGACCCGGTTGATGCCGCCGCCAGCATCGAGTTCCCCCAGCACCAGTTCGGTGCCATCCCAGGGCATTTGCGGGTGGTGCCAGGCCAGCCAACAGAGCTGGCTCCAGTCCGGGCTGAGTCGGGGACAGGCATAGAAATCGGCCCCAGCCACCAGGGTTTCGATCCGGCCTTCCCTGTCAATGGCGACGATGCTGTTTTCCGGATCCGCCCGGTCCGGTCGGATCCGTTCGGCGACGGCGATCAGGCGCTGGCGACGACTGTCATAACAGAAATCGGCAAAGCGCCAGTCGCCGGCTTCCGGCGTCAGGGGCTGGGGGTAGGCATTGGCTCGATCCAGTTCCAGCCGATAGAGCCGCTGGTCCTCGAAGTTGACAAAGAACAGGGTGTCTTTCGATACCAGCCAGCACAGGCCCCCGTACTCGTGGACCCGGCTGCGGACATTCCAGGGGGACGGCAGCAGGTCCTCGATATCGCCATCGGCCGAGCGTCGGACCACCAGGGTACGGCCGTTGTCCGCGGGCCGGGATTCCTGCCAGTAAAGGTTGCCGTCAACCCAGCGCGGGAATTCCAGCGATGCCGGCGCCCGGGCCATCATTGCCGGGGTAATGGGCGAACTCCAGCCGCCGTAGGCTGCCGTCCCGGATGGCCTGCCAGACCTGTCCACGTCGGTCAATGCCTCAACCCCCTGCCAGCTTGACGGTGAAGCCCCGGGCTTCCAGTGCCGCCTTGAGCTTGTCCCGGTGATCGCCCTGGATTTCGATCACGAAATTCTTCACCGTACCGCCGGTGCCGCACAGTTGTTTCAGTTCCCGGGCAAGGCTGGCCAGTTCCTTCTCCGCCAGGGGAATGCCACTGAGGGTGGTGACGCCCTTGCCCTTGCGGCCGCTGGTCTCCCGGCGAATACGAACAATGCCGTCCCCCGCGGGTGGTGTGGGATTGTCAGACTGATGCCTGATCTTGCCGGTTTCGGTGGAATAAACGAGGCGTGTGTCTTTGGCCATGGATCGCTCGACTTGGCAGTTTGTTGGCGGGTTGGCGCAATGGTGGTCCACAACGCGGTCTGAATGAGCCGGGTGTTTGCCCCATGCCATGCCCTTTGATTGGATGTCAGGCGGATTCTGCCTGACTGGCGGGCGGGGTCAACAGGATCTTGCCCATATGACCACTGCTCTCCATCAGCCGATGGGCGTCGGCGGCCTGCTCCAGGGGCAACTGACGGAAAATGACCGGCCGGATTTTTCCCTCTGCGATCAGCGGCCAGATACCGGCGGCGACGCCGGCGACGATCCGGGCCTTGTCCTCCAGGGACTGGCTGCGCAGGGTGGAGCCGGTCAGCAGCAACTGCTTCAGCATGACCGGCATCAGGTCCACCTCCACCCTGGCACCGCGAAGAAAGGCGATGTTGACAATCCGGCCCCGGTAGGCGGCAGTGCTGATGTTTTTCTGCACGTAGTCGCCGCCGACCATGTCCAGAATCACGTCGGCGCCGTGGCCACCGGTGATTTGTTTCAGGGTCGTGAAATCCTGGTGACGATAGTTAAAGGCTGCTTCAGCCCCCAGGCTTTCGCAGAAGCGACACTTGTCGTCGCTTCCCGCGGTGGCAAAGACCCGGGCCCCCAGGGCGGCTGCCAGCTGGATGGCCAGGCTGCCGATGCCGCTGGCGCCGCCGTGAATCAGGGCGATGTCGCCCCCGGTCAGGTGACCCCGCTGCACCAGGTTGTGCCAGACGGTACAGGCGGTTTCCGGCAGGGCGGCGGCTTCAACCCTGGTCAGCCCCGGGGGTATCGGCAGACACAGGCTCTCGTGGGCCAGGGCATGGCTGCTGTAACCGCCGCCGCTGAGGAGGGCGCAGACCTGTTCGCCGATATGCCAGCGGCTGACAGCGGAACCAACGGCGATGACCGTGCCGGCGACTTCCAGTCCGGGAATATCGCTGGCGTCCGCCGGCGGAGGATACAGACCCTGGCGCTGGAAAATATCCGGACGATTGACGCCGGCCGCGGCGACCTGAATCAGCAGTTCATGAGCCCCGGGGGCAACAATCGGCCGCCGGCACGGACGCAGCACATCGGCATCCCCCGACTGACTGATCTCAATACAGATTTGTTCTACAGGCAGAGTCATATCAGCCACCATTGCAGGGCGACAAAGAAGGCACAGACCAGTGCGCCGGCAGCGGGTACCAGGACGCCAGTGCTCAGGCCCGGCTGCCGGCCCATGTTGAGCTTGAACAGGGACAGGTTGACCAGCATAAAGACAAACAGAATGAAAGCGCTGGTGGCCCTGGCCAGGGCAGAGAGAGCAAAGAATACAGCCAGAACAAGCACGGTGCCGCCAACCAGCGCCGTCGCCAGGTCCGGTGTGCGGGTCATGGCATTGACCCGGGCCAGTGGCGCCGGGGCCAGCCCCCGGCTGGCCATGCCGTAAAGCACCCTTGAAGCCATGACAATCTGCACCAGGCCGCCGTTGGTGACGGCGGCAATGCTGATCACTGTGATCAGGGTCAGGGACAGGCGGCCACTTTTTTCCGCCACCAGGGCCAGGGGTGCCCCGGATCCGGCGAGTTCCTCAACGGGCACGACCGCCAGTGCCGCCAGGGCCACCAGGGCGTAGAGACAAACGCTGACCACCAGGGCAATGGCGATCCCCCGGGGCAGGGTGGTCTCGGGATTCTTGACCTCCTCCGCCATATTGACCATATCCTCAAAGCCGATGCAGGCGTAAAAGGCGAGAAAGGCGCCGGCACCAATACCGGCAAAAGCCTGGGCAGAGTGGGGCAAAAAGAAGTCCTCCGGGGAATCGAAAATCGTGCCCCAGTGGCCTGTGGCGGCGTAAATGATCAGCAGTAATCCGGACACTTCAACCAGGGTCAGGGAGGCGGCGATAGCCACAGACAGGCGCACACTCCAGATTGCGGTGCCGGTCAGCAGAATGCCGAGGGCCAGGATCATCAGCCAGGCGGGCAGGTCGATAAGAACCGCCAGGTAGCCGACGGCGCCGCGAATAATGGTTGCCGACGACACCAGTCCGGACAGGACAATGGCATAACCCACCAGGGTGGACAGCCACCGGATGTTGAAGGCCTCCTGGACATAGGCGGGCTCGCCGGCACTGACGGGAAATTCACGGGTCAGCCGGCTGTAGGAGTAGGCGGTGAAGGACACCACGACCCCGGCAAAGATAAATGCGAGGGCGGTAAAGCG
>QJWQ01000115.1 GCA_003235325.1 Gammaproteobacteria bacterium
GCTATTGACCAGACAACAAAATAGATTTCCCTATCGATTTTTTGTTGTGCTCCTCGGAAATACTGGCGGTAATTTGCGAATGACCTTGTATTTCCGGGGCTTGCATAGGCCACAAGCCCATGGCGGCGCGTATATCGGCCGCATATCAAACTCGCATAACTAACATAACTCGCATAAAAGCTTGCCAGGTTAATATTGCCAGCATTTGCTGCTGATCAGGCGCCGGTGAGGGCCAGCATCTCCTCGGCGTGAGCCCGGGTCTGGGCAGTGATTCTGGTGCCGCCGAGCATGCGGGCGATCTCCTCGACACGTTCCACACTGGCCAGTGGCCTGATGGTGCTTTCGGCCTGGTTGCCGTCGCTGGTCTTGCTCACGGTCATCTGGTGGTGGGCGCAACTGGCCACCTGCGGCAGGTGGGTGACGCAGATCACCTGGCCGTTATGGCCCAGCTTTCGCAGCATCAGACCCACCACCTCGGCGACGGCACCGCCGATACCGACATCGACCTCGTCAAAGACCAGGGTTGGTATCTGGCTGTGTTCGGCGGCCACCACCTGAATGGCCAGACTGATGCGCGACAGTTCGCCGCCGGAGGCGATGCGGGCCAGGGGCTTGTGGGGCTGACCCGGGTTGGTGCTGATGAGGAATTCCACCGTTTCCCCGCCAGTCACCGTCGGAGTTTCGGTTGCGGTGAGGCAGGTGGTCAGGCTGGATCCGGCCATGGCCAGGGCAGCCAGCTGGCCATTGACGGCCGCGGCAAACCGGTCCGCCGCCTGCTGGCGGGCCCGGCTCAGGCGGCTGCAGTGGTCCTCCAGCGTGGCGGCACTGGCCTTTACCTGCCGGCGCAATGCCTCCAGGCTTTCTTCACCGCCACTCAGTTCCTCCAGTTCCTGCGCCAGTTGCCGGTGCAGATCACAGAGTTCCACCGGCTTGACCCGGTGCTTGCGACTGAGCTGGTAGACTGCCGACAACCGCTGTTCCACCTCCTGCAGTCGCTCGGGCTCCAGCTCGAAACTGTCGATATGGTGGCGAATCTCACTGCCGGCCTCCTGGACCTGAATCAGGGCCGAGTCCAGCAGGACTTCAGCTTCGGCCAGCCTCCCGGGTTTTTCCGGCATCCCCTGTAACAGGTGCAGGGCCCGGTTGAGCAGGGAAGCCAGGTCAGCGGATTCCGATTCGCAGCAAAGTGCCAGAAGCTGGTGACTGTCCCGCAGGATATGTTCGGCGTTGGCCAGCAGATGCTGTTCCTTTTCCAGTTTTGGCACCTCATCCGGGGTCAGGGCGAGGCTGTCCAGTTCCTCCACCTGAAAGCGTAACAGGTCCCGGCGGGCGCTGATATCGTCAGCCCGGCTTTCCAGTGCTTCCAGTTTTGCCGCCTGGCGCTGCCAGTTCCTGTAGTGTTGTGCAACAGCCGAGGCCAGGTCTTCGTGACCGCCAAAGGCATCCAGTAACCGGCGATGGGTATCGCGCTTGAGCAGGGACTGGTGTTCGTGCTGGCTGTGAATGTCGATCAGTTCCTCGCCCAGTTGCTGCAGTTGCTGCATGGTGGCGGGCTGGCCATTGATGAAGCCCTTCGAGCGTCCTTCCCGGGTGAACAGGCGGCGCAGCAGCACCTCCGGTTCCGGGTCAAAATCATTGCCCTGCAGCCAGGCGGTGGCCTCCGGATTGCGGCTGATATCAAAGACTGCGGCGATCTCGGCCTTGTTCGCCGGCAGGCGAATCCTGTCGCTGTCGGCGCGATCGCCCAGAGCCATTCCCAGGGCGTCCAGAACCAGGGATTTGCCGGCCCCGGTTTCGCCGGTTATGGCGGTCATGCCGGCCTGAAAGTCCACTTCCAGGCGCTCCACCAGGGTGTAATTGTTGACAGTCAGAGAAATGAGCAAGTTGGCGGTGCCTTTTCAATGTGGAGTGTTGGTCTGGAACCAGGTGCATGGACCGGGAGTGAATTTATACCTAATCCCGATGCATCTGTCATTTCTCCCTTGAAAATTGGCTCGCGGACCCAATATTTGCGCGAGGAAATTACTCGTATGACGGAGGGTTGACGTGTCCGGCCAGGAAAACTCCATTGAGGACAACAAGGGTGACGAAATGTTGAACGATAAAGAAGAGCGGCAAGGGGAGCAAGCGCAACATGAACAGGTGAATGAGCCTGACCCGGCGACGGAGCAAAAAGCTGCCGGGACCGGTGAAACTGACGGTGCCGGTGACGAGACCGGGGAGTCCGGCCACACCGAGGTTCTGGAGCCACAACCCCATGAGGTTCTGGATCCAGCCGAGGCGGTCGCGGACTCAGCCGGCCCTGCCGAATCCGGCAAAGCTGAAGCCGGGAAGTCAGAAGCCGGGAAACCGGACACGGAAGTGATGGCCGGGCTGCAGCGGGAGATCGCCAGCATGCACGAACAGGTGCTCAGGACCCACGCCGAAATGCAAAATTTCAGACGCCGGGCCGAGAAAGACGTGGCCAACGCCCACAAGTTTGCCCTGGAGAAATTTGTCGCTGATCTGGTTAACGTTGTCGACAACCTGGAGCGGGCCGTTACCACCATCGATCCCGACAACGAGGCCTGCAAGGCCCTGGGCGAGGGCGTCGAACTGACCCTGAAAGGCTTCCTGGATACCCTTCGACGTTTTAACGTCGAGCAGGTGGATCCCAAGGGGAAAAGTTTCAATCCCGAATTGCACCAGGCGATGACCATGGTGCCCCATCCCGACCTGGCTCCCAACACCGTCATTGATGTGTTCCAGAAGGGATACCTGCTCAATGGCCGCCTGGTGCGACCGGCGATGGTGGTGGTTTCCCGCAGCGCCGGCAATAGCTCCGGTGACGGCGGTGGCGGACAGTAAATATTTCGTCTGAAGCCGGTCAACCGGGGTAACCGGAAAGGCTTGAAAACCAAGAAATCGGCTCCATATAAGCCTCAAGAATCATTAATTTCAGATTTGGAGTAAACCGGAATGGGAAAAATAATCGGAATTGACCTGGGTACCACCAACTCCTGCGTGGCGATCCTCGAAGGAAACAAGCCCAAAGTCGTCGAGAATGCCGAGGGCGCCCGCACGACACCTTCCATCGTCGCCTATACCGAGGATGGCGAGGTTCTGGTAGGCCAGTCAGCCAAGCGTCAGTCGGTGACCAACCCGGCCAACACGCTTTACGCTATCAAACGGCTGATCGGCCGACGTTACCAGGACGACGTGGTGCAAAAGGACATCAAGATGGTGCCCTACAAAATTGTCAAGGCCGACAACGGTGACGCCTGGGTTGCGATCAAGGGCGACAAAAAAGCGCCGCCGCAGATTTCTGCCGAAGTCCTGAAGAAAATGAAAAAGACCGCCGAGGATTACCTCGGTGAAACCGTCACCGAAGCAGTGGTGACGGTCCCCGCCTATTTCAACGATTCCCAGCGCCAGGCCACCAAGGACGCCGGTCGCATTGCCGGCCTCGATGTCAAGCGCATCATCAATGAGCCGACGGCGGCAGCCCTGGCCTATGGCATGGACAAGGCAGCCGGTGATCGTGTGATCGCGGTCTACGACCTGGGTGGCGGTACCTTTGATATCTCCATCATCGAGATTGCCGACGTCGACGGTGAAAAGCAGTTCGAAGTACTGTCCACCAATGGCGACACCTTCCTCGGCGGTGAGGATTTCGACCTGACCCTGATCAACTACCTGGCGGCGGAATTCAAGAAGGAAAACGGGATTGATCTCAGCGGTGACCCGCTGGCGATGCAGCGTCTGAAGGAGGCGGCCGAAAAGGCCAAGATCGAACTGTCGTCGAGCCAGCAGACAGAAGTCAACCTGCCCTACATCACCGCCGACGCCACCGGTCCCAAGCACCTGGTAGTGAAAATGACCCGGGCCAAGCTGGAATCCCTGGTGGAAGACCTGGTCAACCGCACCCTGGAACCGGTCAAGATTGCCCTCAAGGATGCCAGCAAGAAGGCCGCTGACATCGACGAGATTATCCTCGTCGGCGGTCAGACCCGCATGCCCATGGTGCAGAAAAAAGTCGCTGATTTCTTTGGCAAGGACCCCCGCAAGGACGTCAACCCGGACGAGGCGGTGGCCATCGGCGCCGCGATCCAGGGTGCGGTCCTGTCCGGTGATGTCAAGGACGTGCTGTTGCTAGACGTCACCCCCCTGACCCTGGGAATCGAGACCATGGGCGGCGTGGCGACACCGCTGATCGACAAAAACACCACGATTCCCACCAAGAAGTCGCAGATTTTCTCGACGGCGGACGACAACCAGACCGCGGTGACTATTCACGTGGTCCAGGGCGAGCGCAAGCAGGCTTCCCAGAACAAGTCCCTGGGGCGTTTTGATCTGGCGGATATACCGCCGGCACCCCGTGGCATGCCGCAAATCGAGGTGACGTTCAACATTGATGCCAATGGTATTCTGCACGTGTCCGCCAAGGACAAGGCCACGAGCAAGGAGCAGTCCATCGTCATCAAGGCCTCTTCCGGTCTTTCCGATGATGAAGTGGAAAAAATGGTCAGGGACGCCGAGGCCCATGCGGCGGAGGACAAGAAATTTGAAGACCTGGTGCATGTCCGAAATTCCGCCGACAGTCTGGCCCACGCTGCCCGCAAGACCCTGACCGAGGCCGGTGACAAGGCTACGGCAGCGGAAAAAGAGGCCATTGAGGACGCTATCAAGTCTGTGGAGGAAGCGGTCAAGAGTGACGACAAGGACGCCATTGAGGCGGCCACCAACAAGTTGTCCGAGGCATCCGCCAACCTGGCCCAGAAGCTCTATGCCGAGCAGGCAGAAGCCAGCCAGTCGGGCGCAAGCGGGGCCGAGGAGAAGTCGGCCGGAGATGACGTGGTCGATGCCGAGTTTGAGGAAGTCAAGGACTCTGACAAAAAATAGGACGCTGACAGGCGGCGCAGTAGAATGCTCCGCAACAGGCTGTAAATCTCAGACGCGGGACTGGTTCCCGCGTTTGTGTTGAAAAAACGAGTATACGGAAAGCCCATGGCGAAGCGGGATTACTACGAAATACTGGGTGTCGAAAAAGGCGCGTCGGAAGCCGAGATCAAGAAGGCCTATCGCCGCGTAGCCATGAAATTCCATCCGGATCGAAACCCGG
>QJWQ01000020.1 GCA_003235325.1 Gammaproteobacteria bacterium
TGTCGCCAGCCGTATAGCGCTGGGTGGACAATAATTTGTGTCCGGCCAGCCAGTCCGGGTGTCTCCTAACCCCCTGAAGGAGCACAGTCTCGGCAACATCTGGCTGGCTATCCGCCGCCAGCGCCTGTATATACCCGCGTAGTGCGTTAAGATCATTCGGCAGGAATTTTAATAAATTTCTGAAAGGCTCCACGGCGGGTAAACCTGACAGGAAACAGCTCTGCGCCAACGCCAACGCGGTGTCCACGTCTTTGGGGTCGAGTTCTGAAGCCTTGGTGAAGGCATCGTTCGCTTCCGGCTCCAGTTGCTCCTCGTGGCAGGCAAAACCGAGTAACTTCCAGGTTTCGGGATCGTTTGGCGTAATCGTAGTTTGCTTCTCGAGCAAGCGGATAGCGAGATCAGCTCGCCCCTCACCCAGAAATTGGCGGGCCAGTTGTATAGGGTGTTCTGGAATCGACATTGCTACCGTCATCCGTCGCGTCACAATTCCTCATGTGGAATAAAAATAAAAAAGGTGGCAGCGTGTACACGCTGCCACCGAATCGAGCAGGAAGAACTCCGCAGAAGATTATTCTTAAAAGCTCTTCCAGTAACTCAGGTCTTGTTAGAACAGCACCTTGATGGAAGCCCGGGTGGTTCGCCCCAGTGTCGGGCCTCCAGTAATGACACCATCGGCCGGCTGATCGGCGAAAGCCCCGCCTCGAACGCTGTAGTCGTCGAGCAGGTTGTAGACGTTCAAACCGAGTTCGAGATTTTCCACGGGCTTGTATTTCACATTCGCGCCCCAGGTCTCGGAGCCATCGGTTTCCTGCCGGGCCGGGTTAATGACATCTGTTTCGCCGGAAACGTTGATGCCCGCACTGAGTTGCTCGTTAAACTCATAGGAGGCCGAAATAGTAAAAGTCAGGTCGGGAATATTTGCCGCAGTTACCCAGCCCGTGCCTCCGCTCGGTAAAGTCGAAATGGTGGTGATTTCTTCCGCGTCCGAGTAGGTGGCATTTCCGGTAAGCGACAGGCCTTCCCAGAAATAAGTCGCGCCCAATTCGAAGCCTCGACTCTTGTACTCTGCGCTTTTTTGACAGGTGGGCGCTGTCACACAGACCTGCTGATTGATCTCTACCGTATCAACGTTAAATTCACCCTTCAGCAGCGTAAACTCCACGGTATAGAGGCCGGTACCGATCTCACCTTCGTTCTTGAGACCGATTTCATACTGCTTGACAAAGTTGACGGCCTGGGTTTTACCCTTCTCGTTCAATTCGCCAGCTGCATCAATGCTGCCGGCCAGCACCTGCCGATCGGCGTTAAAACGACCGCCCTCCGACGCGCGGGCAAAGACGCTGAAACTCTCCGCGGCTTTCCACAGGCCGCCCACCGTCCAGGACTCGTAAGACTCCTCATAGTCCAGATTTTCGCGACGACCGTTGGGTATCGCCGATTTGATGTCGACGTCAACCATGGTGTCTGTGAGTACATCCAGGGCCTGGACTGTTGTTGTGAAAGAATCTCCGCCGTCCTGGCCGTAGCCGGAGGCACTAATGTTCTCCCAACGGTAGCCGGCATCCACCTGGAACAGGTCGTTTTCAAAGTCGAGCACTAGGTAGGGGGCGGTATTGACGTAACCGAGATCGTAGTCCTTGGCGCCCCAACTGCCATTGTATGCACCCATGCCCTCCGCAGTGAGCAGGTTGTCGTCGGCATCATACAGGCTCAACAGGGCGGGATCGTCGCCATTCCTCAGCGCCTTGTATGTGTCCCCGGTGTGCCAGTCCATGGCGATGGTCTGATCCATGTAGAAATAGCCGGCCCGCACCTTGAGGTCGCCGCCTGCCACTTCGTATTCGCCCGTCAGCACTAGGTCATTAGCAAAATTGCCAAAATCACGCATATCGGTATAGGCGTTGGGGTTGGTCACCAAGTACTCACCGTCATAATCCATACCGGCGTTGGGCCCGTTGAAATAGACAATGCGGGCTACCTCGCCACCATTTACTACAGTTGGTGCGTCTGGGTCCAAGAGTGCATCTGTCTTGACGAGATTCAGAAACGGCGCAGCGAAAGTGCCGCTCTGCTCGGTGACGCGCATTTTGTTGTTCATACTGAGGTTATCGGAAAACTGGTATTGCAACTCTGTACCCAGCGAAAAGGCCGATGTCGAGATACCGTCCACTGGTACGGTTGCCACACCGCCATCCCGGCTTATGATCGTCGTGGTCCGGTAGTACTTAGAATAATTGGAAGCGGTCCTGCCGTCGAAACCGGGGAATTCCTTGATACCGCTGATTGATTTGACATTGCCGTCCCCATCAAAACCGAGATCGGCAAGCGCCGGCGCGCCGGTGTAGTTGGCTTCGTGGGTTTCAGCGACCTTGGTCAGGAAGCGGATATAGCCCTTGTCATCGGCGAAGTGTTTGGTCAGATTGGCCTTGATCTGATAGCTGTCGCTGGCGCCATAGGAAATGTCCAGTGGACCCTTGCCGTTGCGAACAAAGCCGCCGACGTGGTAGTTGACGGTGTCGCTGGCGGCGCCGCCATAGCGGAAATCGATCTTGTTTTCATCAAAACCGAGACCGGTGTTGAACTGCACATAGCCACCGTCTTCCTCCTCGCCGGTATAACTGACGTAGTTGATGATGGCCGCCGGCGACTGAGATGAGTAGACTCCCGCAGTTCCACCACGAACGGCCTCAACGGTTCTGGTAGAAGCATCGAACCTAGTCCAGTAGTCGTTGTTCCCGAACTGGATATCACCAAAGAGCACGGTGGGCAAACCGTCTTCCTGGATCTGGATAAAGGGCGAACCGCCGGTGGATACCGGGAGGCCTCGCACGGCGATATTGGCGTTACCGCCGGGGCCGGCTGTACCGGATACCTGAATGCCCGGAATCATTCGGAATATTTCACCCTCTGAACTGGGCTGAAAATCCTTGATCAAATCGGAGTCGACTCCGGTTACTGCCACCGAGGAGTCCAGTACGCTACGACCACCGGCCGCAGCGGAAACCACAACTTCCTCAATCTGTTGAGCATACGTGGTCGCTGATGCGGCCAAGCTCACGGTGGCGACCGCCATGGACAGACGATTTTTCTTGAACGTTTTCATAATTCCCCTACCTCTTGGTTTTTAGAAATCCCGGCTGGCCCACCGCAGCGGTAGTCGGCTTCGCCGAGACAAGCGATACTAGCAGCTTTGCAAACGATTGCAAAGATGAAACTGCCAACGAAAGGTGACTTCAAGTCAACAAATCCCCAGGGTTATTACGATTCCGAAGAATCGGAGTTAGTGTTTTAAAAATGGGAAACTGTCACGTGAAAGCCTGACAGCAAAAGGCAACGCCAGAACGGCGCCCGTGTTTTGTCTCCCCCCTCTTTCAGCATTCATGAACGGTTATTCACTCGTTTTGCCTGCCCGATACGTTTTTCAGTTTTATTTTTTTCTACCAAGCAGTTTGAACTGCTTTATTTTCATGACGCGCCAATTGCATGAGTAACTGGGTTCTGACACGCTGACGGAAAATTGAATCCCGCGTCGCCAGGGGCTGGAAGAATCGATGCGACGCATCAATTCTTCCAGCCCGGCCATCATGTTATCGGTCTTTCTTTTAATCTGCTTGAGAAAATAACGGCAACGCATTCTATTTCATAGTTAATCGCGCTGTCCAGCCTCCTGCCTTGTGCAGGCTGGCTGTTAGCTTTTCCGCGTTGGTTACGGTGGTGCGCACTGGCGGTCTGGCTCATGGGCAGCTCGATAAGGACAAGGAAATCCTGGGTTACGCCGGCATCGGAATCTACAGGGTCGAAAGACTGGGGTCCACCTCGCTTCACTATTGCGGTGTCAGTTTCTCAATTGGTGTCAGCAATACCTTCCTGAATTCTACCGCGGACCCCTCCGCCTGCAGCGCAATGTGACCCCGGTCAGCAGTCGAATTGAAGCCGTCGTTGACCAGATCGCCATTGACCCAAACCCGAACAGAGCTGTCCACCGTCTCGATGATCATCGTATTCCAGTCTCCGAGCGGACGTTCCGATCCGTCAGTCAGATTTTCAATGCGACGGGCCTTGCCCTCGGTGATCCCCCAGGTTTCCGGCGGACCCCGACGACTCTCCATGTCCGGCACCTCAATATCCTCGACAATGCACCAGAAGTCTCCTGCATTCTCATGCATCATCTGAACTTCGATGGATTTCGGGAACATCTCGTAGAGTGCACGGGGTGTCGAGGCATGGATAAGTGCTCCGGCATTACCCGGCGTCGACGGAAAGCGATAATCAATTTCGAGCCTGTAATTACGATAGACCGAGTCCGTGATCAGATGCCCCTGGGGTTCGCCTGCAGTGATCAGCAGCCCATCGCGTACGAAGAAGGGAGACTGCACGGACGAATCCTTATCCATTGCGGGAACATCCAGGTGCCAGCCGGTGAGGTCTTTACCGTTGAAGAGCGACTGCGTTTGCGGTTGTGCCAAAACACCGCATCCGAACAGAAGCGCGAAACAAAGGAGAGGCAATGATTTCATGTTTAATTTCCCCCAATCAGGATAACTTTAGGCCTGTATTGATGAATCATGGCCTGCAAACGTAATCACAAACCAACCGACTACCACTCGACTGCCTCCTTTAGGGAAAGCGACGGACAAGGTTCGACATAGTTCAGACATTCAGTCGCCTCCCAGAGTCCTGCTGCCAACTGCTTATCAGGTAGGCTGGCCAGCTCAACTTCCTGCAAAAGATGCGATCAAGCATCAAAGCACGATTCAGGAACGAATCACACTCAGGATTTATAACTCTCTTATCCAGATATTCCGGTAGCTCACAAGCTCATTGTGGTCCTGCAGAACCAGGGGCAATTTCGATGGATGTGCCCGGTAGTTAGGCACCCCCCGATAGGTAGTCGGCCCCCAGATGCTGACATTGTTTTGCACCAGAACGCCGTTGTGAATCACGGTAACCCGGGCCGGTGAAACCACCTTGCCATCGTTGCCAAAAACCGGCGCGGTGAAAACGATATCGTAGGTTTGCCACTCCCCGGGGGGGAGACTGGCATTGACCAGCGGGCCCACCTGCTTGTAAACAGCGCCCGCCTGACCATTAACGTACGTCTGATGCTGATAGGAATCCAATACCTGAACTTCGTACAGACCCTGGAAAAAAATACCGCTGTTGCCTCGATTCTGGCCCTCTTTCAAAGGCTTGGTCGGGCTTTTCCATTCGACATGCAGTTGCACATCCCCGAAGGCCTGTTTCGACTTGATATAGCCGGTGCCGGGATTGACGGTCATGTTGCCGTCCTTGACATTCCATTCGATCGGTTCTCCCGGCTTTTGAATTTTTTGCAGAAATTCCCCGAAATCGGCATAGGTATCGGATGCACCGACACCTTTCTCCCACGCAGAAAGATCGCTGCCACCAAATAATACAATCGCATCGGAGGGAGGAGCACCGCCGTCGCCCGGTGTCACTACAGCAGGCACCGGTTCCCATATTTCAGTCGCCATGGGATCTATTTTGTCAAATGCCAGCCCTGCCCCCATGGCCGATCCCGCCACCAGCAGCAATAGCATCGACGCTGTATGTCCCCACCAAAACTTCTTATTGCTAAAAACACTGTTATTTTTCTTCATTAGGCTAACACCTTTACACCATTTTCTGATTATAGGTTGAAGTGACGGCGCTCTTTTGCGGCAATGTCAACGCCCGGTTACCTGCCCAGGACCGGCGCGAGGAATCGGCCAAAATGGCCACAACCCGCACCCGTCCCTGACCAGATCAAACTTTAGCCAAATGACCAGACATTGCCCACGTCTTCAACGGGGATACAGGGGTCATAGCGCCCGGGTATGGGATCATAGCTGAGCACCTTCTCCCCTACTTGTTCGGAGGTGAAGTACGAGTTAATGGTAAGTTCACGCTGAGTCACCAGAAAACTCCAGAGGTAATAGTCGTCTTCATTGCCTGCAGGTGCGACGTTTTCGGCCACCAGATTGAAAATACTTTTCGTTTTTTCCGGCGAAACGCTATACATCTGCTCAATGAATTTTCTCTGCAATTTTTCCTTGCTTTTATGGAATGGCGAACCGTTTTCCTGCTTGAAGCGCTGCATAAATAATTGCAGGCCTTTTCTGAACTTTGCACTTTCTTCAACGGTGAAAATGTCTTTCAACAACAGGTCAATAAACTGGGGTACCGCAACATCCAGCGCTCCCGGCGTTTCACTGGCAGGCAAAATAACATCGGCCATTTTACTGACAACATACTTTTCCTGCTTGTCCAGAAAGAGCGGCGACCAGTCTCCAGCGGTACTTTTCTCGGCGGCCTGCAACATACTGACTAAACTCACCGGTGACAGGACCACACCGGTGGACAGCACTATGGATTTCAATGCTTGCCTTCTGTTCATCTTAGAGTTCCCCCTTCTTTAATTGATCTACGGCATAATTGGCCGCCCTCGCCGTAAAGGCCATGTAGCTAAGCGATGGATTCTGACAGGCTGCCGACACCATGAAAGCACCATCTGTGACAAAAACATTCGGCACCGCATGTACCTGGTTAAAACCATTTAAAACCGAGGTCTTGGGATCGCGCCCCATGCGCGCGGTACCCATTTCGTGGATACCCAGGCCAAGGGGAGATTCGCGATCAAAGCTTTCGATATTTTCAAAGCCTGCTGCGGTCAACATCTCCACTGCGCTCTCTTTCATGTCTTTCCGCATCTTCAACTCGTTATCTTTGAGTTCACAGTCAAAGGTGATAGTAGGCAAACCCCATTGGTCGGCGCGATCATAGTCGAGGTACATTCTGTTGTCATGGTAGGGCAAAATCTCGCCGAAACCTCCGATACCTATACTCCATGGGCCGGGTCGTGTCAGTTCCTCCTTGATCGGCAATCCAATCGCCAACTCCGGAATGCTTCTCTCCCAGTTTTCACGGCTGGCCTTCCCCTGATAACCGTAACCCCTGATGAAATCGACATTGTCTTTTTGCCCGGGAAGGTTCCTGTACCGCGGAATATAGAAACTGATGGGTCTTCGACCCTTATAGTACTTGTCTTCAAAGCCATCAATCGTGGCTTTGGCGCCCACCCCAAGATGGTGGTCCATGACATTATGGCCCAGTTCCCCTGAATCATTGCCAAGACCATCGGGAAAACGATCCGATCTGGAGTTGAGCAGAATGCCGGCAGAGGCTACTGAGGATGCACAGCAAAAAATGACCTTGGAAAAAAATTCAAAGGACTCCTTGGTCTCTGTATCTATAACCCTGACCCCGGTTGCCCTGCCCTTTTTTTCATCATAAATGATGGAATGAACGATGGAATTGGGGCGCAACGTCATATTGCCTGTTTCCGCGGCATAGGGTAGCGTCGAGGACAAACTGCTGAAATAGGCCCCGAAAGGGCAACCCCTGATGCAACGGTCTCTCAGTTGGCACTTCGACCTGCCCTTGAATGGCTTGTCGCCGGTAATGTGCGCCGCCCGTCCGGGCATCATTACCCTGCCGTTAAAATTTTTCTTGATGCTGTCTGCCAGATACTCCTCAACACAGTTCAAGGGCATTGGCGGCAAAAATTTGCCGTCCGGCAACTGTGGCAAGCCCATATTTTGTCCGGTCACGCCTATGTGGGTTTCCACAAGGTCGTACCAGGGCTCTATATCCTTGTAACGGACAGGCCAGTCAACCGCGATTCCGTCCCTCAGGTTTGCTTCAAAATCCAGGTCACCCATACGGTAACTCTGACGTCCCCACATGATAGACCTGCCGCCGACATGGTATCCCCGTATCCAGGAGAACGGCTTCTCTTCGTTGTAGGGATGATCAATATCATCCACAAACCATTGCTTGCTCTCCGGTTTGATTGCATAACCGGTCCTGGCCTGTTTTTCCTGCCTGGCCAGTTCTTCCGGTGTGCAGTTGCTCCGATGCTTGAAGTCCCAGGGATCCATGAATGCGGTGGTGTAATCCTTTATATGTTCGACCTTACGTCCTCGTTCGAGCACGAGGGTCTTCAACCCCTTTTCACACAACTCTTTCGCTGCCCAACCACCACTGATGCCACTACCGATGACAATAGCGTCGTAAGTTACAGGATCTTTTTCCATTGCTGGCACCTCATCTTTATTTATGTTTTATCAGATTCATTGAGCTTTTCAGGATAGTATTATCAGCCGCCAAACCGCTGCCCGTTGTTCCTGTGACCAAAACTCA
Organism: Gammaproteobacteria bacterium; assembly: GCA_003235325.1. Taxonomy (GTDB): domain Bacteria; phylum Pseudomonadota; class Gammaproteobacteria; order Pseudomonadales; family Porticoccaceae; genus SZUA-272. The sequence goes on from QJWQ01000020.1 coordinate 8,203, forward strand.
GCTCCTGACAGCAAATTCAGGCATTGCATTATCAGGCATTTCATTAAGAGTGCCATGCTTCCGCAGAATCAGATTGCCTATCCCGTTTATGGTTGAACACTCCCCTGCATCCAAATTATTCTAGAACACTATGCGGGGAGACTACGGAGTTTTGTCGGCATTGCCCCTTAAAAGTATCGATTATCGGGCTCGTCCCGCATGCTAACATGCTTCTGCGCTTACGCTAAGTACAAAAACCGCAATTAAAAAATTTTAAATCAGTACTGCCAAAGTTTGTCAAGTATTGACTACGCCAGGATTGAATGAATTAGTCCTGGGATTTTCATTCCGGGATACCGCCAATTTGAATAGGCTGAATGTACGCCCAGTTTTGCGGCCCCCGAACAAGCGTTTCACAGGTCCGTGATTCCATCACCCAGGGCCTGATAGCGCGAGGCCCTGGCAGAGCAGGCGATCCCGTGCGGTCATCAGCCTCCTGTAGGTGCCCTCGGGATCAAGATGTCAGCCTTTGCCGGTCTCAGTCTCGGCGGTCGTAAAAATGGCCTCCAGTAACGATAACCCACTAATGCAAAAAGGCATTAATACCTCTTGCCACGCAGGCATTCCCGGCGTCCGCCGGTCTGTGCACCACGACCCCCGGTGCGGTGACGCAACCGCCTGCCAGCGCACCCTCCAGCACCATGCCCGGCAGGAATCGATTTTTATGCCAAACAACTGTTCCCGCTCCGGGATTACTGGCAGCATGATCGCAAGACCGCTGACTACAAATAATTTCGGGCCCATTGCTCACTGTATTTGACCTGCATTGGCTGATCCGGGCCCGTTTTCAGCTATTTTTAGCATATGGTCTCATCTATGGGGGCCACGTACAGGGGACAGGTTTATGGAAAACCCTTATCGAACTCAGCCCGAGCAGGGCCCGGAGTCACAGCATGTCACCGCAATCGCAGCAGCGCCATAGCCCCCTGGAACCCGGCGTGGTGTTTCACGTCCACGGGGTCACCAAGGTCTACCAGATGGGCGAGGTCAGTGTCCACGCCCTGCGCGGGGTCGACCTGGACCTGTACAACGGCGAATTCGCCGTGCTGCTGGGTGCCTCCGGCAGCGGCAAATCCACCCTGCTCAATATTCTCGGCGGCCTGGACACTCCCACCGACGGCCACGTCTTTTACGGCGAACGGGACCTGACCCGGGCTGATGAAGGCGAGCTGACCGAGTACCGGCGCTACCATGTCGGTTTTGTCTTTCAGTTCTACAACCTGATTCCCAGCCTTACCGCCCGGGAAAATGTGGCGGTGGTGACCGAGATTGCCCGTTCGCCAATGTCGCCGGAAAAGGCCCTGCAGATGGTGGAACTGGGGCAGCGCCTGGACCATTTCCCGGCCCAGCTTTCCGGCGGCGAGCAGCAGCGGGTGGCCATCGCCCGGGCCATCGCCAAGAATCCCGACGTCCTGCTCTGCGACGAGCCCACCGGTGCCCTGGACTCGAAAACCGGCATCGTCGTCCTGGAGGCGTTGCAGCGGGTCAACGAGGAGTTGGGCACCACCACCGTCGTCATCACTCACAACGCCGGCATTGCGCAGATGGCCAACCGGGTGATCCAGCTGGCGGACGGCCGCATCACCGATGTCCGCGCCAACGCTAGCCGGCTGCCGCCCCGGGAGCTGACCTGGTGATGCGATCGGGAACCGGAGCGGTCAGCTCGTGAAAGCACTGGACCGGAAACTCTGGCGGGAACTCTGGGCCATGCGCATGCAGGCGGCGGCCATCGCCCTGGTCATCGTCAGCGGCATCGGCATTTTTATCATGTCCCTGAGCACCCTGCACTCCCTGTACCAGACCCGGGAGACCTTTTACCGGGACAACCACTTCGCCCAGGTTTTCGCCTCGGTCAAGCGGGCCCCCCTGTCGGTGCTGCAACGGCTCGAGGCCATTGCCGGCGTCGACCAGGTGGAGACCCGGGTGGTGGCCTATGTCAATCTCCAAATCGAGGGATTTTCCGATCCGGTCAGCGGCCACCTGCTGTCCCTGCCCGACAACAGCCCGGGACGACTCAATCGGGTGTACCTGCGCCAGGGCCGGCTGCCGGAACCGGGCCGGGACAGCGAGGTGCTGGTCAGCTATGAATTCGCCCGGGCCCAGGGGCTGGAGCCCGGCGACAGCCTGGGGGCCACCATCAACGGCAGAAGCAAACGCCTGACCGTTGTCGGCCTGGTGCTGTCGCCGGAATACATTTACCAGATAGCCCCGGGGGCCGTGTTTCCCGATTACCGCCACTACGGCGTGCTCTGGATGGCGCGCAAGCCTCTGGCCAGCGCCTACGACATGGACGGTGCCTTCAACAACGTTGCCCTGACCCTGACCGAGGGCAGCAATGAACAGGATGTCATCGACCGGCTGGACAATATCCTCGACCGCTACGGCGGCAATGGCGCCTTTGCCCGGGAGGACCAGATCTCCCATCGCTTCCTGTCGGAAGAACTGAAACAGCAGCGCACCATCGCCACCCTGTTTCCGGTGATTTTTTTCGGGGTTGCCGCTTTTCTTCTCAACGTCGTCATCAGCCGCCTGATCAGCCTGGAGCGGGAACAGATCGCCAGTCTCAAGGCCTTTGGCTACAGCAATGTCGCCATCGGCCTCCACTACGGCAAGCTGGTGCTGATGATCGTCGGCGTCGGTATCGTCGGCGGTATCGGCGCCGGTATCTGGATGGGCCGGGGGTTGAGCAATATGTACATGGATTTTTACAGCCTGCCCTACATGATCTTCGTGCTGAAACCCTGGGTGATTGTCGCCGCCGCCGTCATCAGCATGCTGGTGGCCATCCTGGGCACGCTCCACGCCCTGCGCAAGGCCGCCCGGCTACCGCCGGCCCAGGCCATGCGCCCGGAACCCCCGGCCCTGTACCGCACCACGCTGGTGGAACGCCTGGGCCTGCAACGCCGGTTTTCCCAGCCGACCCGAATGATCCTGCGCCAGATCGAGCGCCGGCCGCTCAAATCCCTGCTGACCACCCTGGGCATTGCCCTGTCTTGCGGGGTCATCATGATCAGCGGCTTCCAGAAGGGCTCCATCGATTACATGGTCAAGGTCCAGTTCGGCATGAGCCAGAGGGAGGACCTGATCGCCAATTTCACCGAGCCCACTTCTCTGCGCGCCCTCTACTCCCTGCGCAGCATGCAGGGGGTGGAGCGCGTGGAAGGCGTTCGCAATGTGGCCGTCAGGCTGCAATTCGAGCACCGTTCTCGCCGCACCGCGATTCAGGGCATTGCCGCCGACGCCGAGCTCACCCGACTGCTGGACACCCGGCTGCAAAGGGTTACCCTGCCGCCGGATGGCATCATTCTCAACGACTACCTGGCCCAACTGCTGCAGGTCAGGCCCGGGGACCGGCTGTCGATCCAGGTGCTGGAGGGCAGCCGGCCCAGGGTGCAGGTGACGGTGGCGGGCACCGTCAGGCAGTACCTGGGGATGAATGCCTATATGCAGCGCGAGGCCCTGAACCGCCTGCTGGGGGAAGGCCATGCCATCTCCGGCGCCCTGATGCAGGTGGACAGCCGTTACCAGGGGGACATCCACAACGAACTGCGGCAAATGCCCCGGGTTGCCGGGGTGGTGGAACAGCGGGCGGCCATCAGCTCCTTTTACGACACCGTCGCCGAAACCATTGTCTTCTTTGCCTTTATCTCCACTCTGCTCGGCGGCTGCATCGCCTTTGGCGTGGTCTACAACAGCATGCGTATCGCCCTGTCCGAGCGCAACAGGGAACTGGCCAGCCTGCGGGTGCTGGGCTTTGAGCGCAGTGAGGTGGCCTATATCCTGCTGGGAGAACTGGGGCTGCTGACCCTGGTGGCCATTCCCCTGGGCATGGCCATCGGCTATGGCCTCTGCCTCTACATGGCCTCTCAGTTCAACTCCGACCTGTACCGGGTTCCCCCGGTGCTGGACGTCAGGGTCTATGCCCTGGCGGCGGCAGTAATCATCGTCTCCGCCCTGATTTCCGCCGTCATGATCTGGCGCAACCTGGCCCGGCTCGATATGGTGGCCGTACTCAAGACCAGGGAATAAGCCGATGCAATCAGGATGGACGGTGACAACGATGAACAGGCACTAAACAAACCGGTACAAGGAGCAACAAAATGCTAACGCCCCTACGGCAACACCCCTGGATCGCAGTGATCGCCGTGCTGACAGTCGTCCTGCTGGCCTGGGGTTTCCGGCCGCAACCGGTACTGGTGGAAACCGCCATCGCCGGCCGCGGTGCCCTGACCGTCAGCATCGAGGAAGAGGGCCGCACCCGGGTGATCGACCGCTACGTTATCTCGGCGCCGGTGGCGGGCGTCACCTGTCGCGTCAATCTGAACGTCGGCGACCCGGTGGAAAAAGGCCAGCAACTGTTGACCATCACGCCCTTGGCGCCGCAGGTGCTGGACCCCCGCAGCCGCGCCCAGGCCCGGGCCCAGGTGGCTGCCGCCGAAGCAGCCCTGAAAGCCGCCGAGGAGCAGGCCCTGGCCGCCAGCTCTGCAGCCGACTTTGCCACCGACGAACTGCAGCGCCTGCAGCCGCTACTGGCCACCGGCGCTATTTCCGGGGAAGCCTTTGACCGGGCCAGCACCGAAGCCAAGAGCAGCACCGCCGCCAAACGCTCGGCAGATTTTCGCGTCGAGGTGGCCAAATACGAACTGCAGGCGGCCAGGACCGCCCTCGACTACAGCGCAGCCAGTGAGCAGGCACAGAGCGAAGAACCCATCGAGCAGGTGCCGGTGCGCTCACCCATCACCGGCAGGATTCTCAAGGTGGTGCGGGAATGCGAGGGACCGGTGGCGGTGGGCGCCCCCCTGCTGGAAGTGGGCGACCCGCGGGCCCTGGAGGTGGAAGTGGACGTGCTCTCCGCCGATGCGGTCAGAATCGCTACCGGCACCCGGGTCCTGTTTGAGCGCTGGGGCGGCGACGAGCCCCTGGAAGGCATCGTCCGCATCGTCGAGCCCGCCGGTTTCACCAAGATTTCCGCCCTCGGCGTGGAGGAGCAGCGGGTGCTGGTGATCTCGGACTTCACCTCGCAGGCGGAATTGTGGCAGCGCTTGGGGGACGGCTACCGGGTGGAGGCCCGGTTTATCCTCTGGCAGGGCGAGGACGTCCTGCAGGTGCCCACCAGCAGCCTGTTCCGCAAGGGCGACGGCTGGTCCCTGTTCGTGGTCGAGGGCGGCCGGGCGCGGCTGCGACAGGTGCAGGTGGGTCAGCGCAATGGCCTGTCGGCGCAGTTGGTAGACGGCCTGGTGGTTGGAGAGGTGGTGATCAATCACCCGAACGACGATATCGACAACGGTGTGCGGGTTAAAATGCGATGAATACGTGATTTATCCGGATACACCCTGATTTGGCCGGGAGTGAAACGGTCGCAGTCGGGATGCTGTGGCCCGCTGAATCCAATATCCTGGTCCTGGCCGGTAGAACGCTGCTTACCCGGCGAATGATCCCGGAGCCCCATGTGTACCAGGTCCACTGATCCTGAATATCGAATCCAATGGGCATTTCAATCCTCAGCCATCAGACAGCTTTAGCCGTTAATGAGAAAATGCACCCAGATACTGAGTCCGTAGCCCAGGGCGATGGCCGGGGTCCATTTCAGATGACTGAAAAAAGTGTACTGGCCCCGGGCCTGGCCCATCAGGGCGACGCCGGCGGCGGAACCGATGGACAGCAGGCTGCCGCCGACGCCGGCGGTCATGGTTACCAGCAGCCACTGCACGTGGGGCATGTCCGGGTTCATGGTCAGCACCGCGAACATCACCGGAATGTTGTCGACAATGGCCGACATCACACCCACCAGGACGTTGGCGGTGGTGGCACCCATTTCCCCGTAGATATAGCCGGATGCCAGCCCCAGGTAGCCGAGAAAACCGAGTCCACCCACCGCCATGATCACCCCGTAGAAAAAGAACAGGGTGTCCCATTCGGCCCGGGCTATCTCGTCAAACACGTCAAAACGGTAGGGGTCCCCGTCCTCCCCCAGCGGCATATCGCTGCTCCGCACCAGGGCGGATTTTCGGCTCAGGTAATAGCTGTAAAATTTCAGGTATGCCAGGCCGGTGAGCATGCCGAACACCGGCGGAATATGCAGGAAATTGTGAAAGCAGACGGCGGTGACAATGGTCAACAGAAACAGGACTACGATGGTCAGGCCACCGTATTTGAGTGCATTTTCATGACTGACCACCGGCGGGCTGCCCTTGGGCAGGGCAAACTGCATGATCAGCGCCGGCACGACAAAATTGACCACCGCCGGAATGAACAGGGCAAAGAACTCCCAGAAATCGACCACCCCCTTTTGCCAGACCATCAGGGTGGTGATGTCGCCAAAGGGGCTGAAAGCTCCGCCGGCATTGGCGCCGACGACGATGTTGATGCAGGACAGGGGCACAAACCCCGCCTTGCCGTCCCCCACCGCCAGAACCACCGCGCACAGGATCAGCGCCGTGGTCAGGTTGTCGGCCACGGGTGAAATGAAGAAAGCCAGGGTGCCGGTCATCCAGAACAGCGATCGGTAACTGAAACCCCTGGCCACCAGCCAGTTGCGCAGTTCCTCGAACACCCCCCGGGCCAGCATGGCGTTGATATAGGTCATCGCCACCAGCAGGAAGAAAAACAGTTCCGCGTACTCGAGAAAGTCGTGACGGATACCGGCTTCCACCACATGGGGCAGATTGTGGCTGTTATAGACCAGCGCGATCATCACCCAAATCAGGCCGCCCGCCAGCAGCACCGGCTTGGATTTGCGCAGGTGCAACTTTTCCTCGAGGATCACCAGCGAATAGGCCAGGATGAAAATTACCAGGGCGGTATAACCCACCCAGTGCCGGGTCAGGTCCAGGGTGGAGCCGTGCTCGGCGGCCATGGCGGGTCCGGCTATGGCCAGTAACGGGATCAGGGCGAAATACCACATCGATCGATCTTCTCCTGCGGTGGGAGTTTAACGGAAGCCCCCGCGTGGCCAACGGGACACCTTGCATGCAGTGACCGATGCGGGATATGAAAATGCCGGCGAATTATGCGCCCATCGCTTGTTGGCATCCAGTGGCAACAAGGATTTCTGTCCCGCACCGGGGACTGTTGACACTGATCGGGTTGCCATTGCTGCGCGGTTCCCGCGGGGGTATGCACAGGATTGCTTCTGGCCAGGCCGGTCGCAAACTACCGCACACCCGGAACTTTATTAACCCGGTGACTAAATAGGCATCCTGCTTATTTAGTCGCGCGCCCATAAAATACTGGCGGAGTTGTGCGACTTTCTTTTATTTAAGAGTCCCTTGTATTTTAAGGGCTTGCATTGGCTTTTGGCCAATGGCGGCACGTCCATTTGCCGCACTTTCCCTTCATGAAAGATCCCTGCATAAAAGCTCGCCGGGTTAATAATAACCGTCGGGGGGCGCTCCCGCGTCGCACTTCCTGCAGTTCAGCTCCTGGCCCAGCATGGATCTGCGGCCTGACTCCGACTCGACCCAGGGCCGATTGGTCCAGGGGGGATTGTTCCGGACATGCTGGAAATGACCACAGGCGAGCTCAGCCACCCAGTGGTTCTCTTCGTCCCTGTGGTAGCCGATTATGGGGCTTTTCATAGCAACTGATTCCAGTGATAAGCGATCTATTAACCCGGCGACTAAAATAGGCATCCTTCCTATTTAGTCGCCGGGTTAAAAGCAAAACAGGGATTCAGCAAAATTCGGCTCTCCGTTGAACCTGCATTCGATGGCACTTCCCGACACACTGAATTCCGAGCCGTTTGCAAAGGCGAATTCGAGCCTAACCGGACCCTGCCCCTGAAACGGCAGGGGAATCCTTTTGAGCCATCCCCCGTTCAGTTCCAGTCGTCCAACTGAAACCCGACCAAAGCAGTGCCCTCCCGGCATCGAAATATCTGCGCCAGAGAGCCAGAGTTCAACGTCCCGGCTGTAGCCTGCTGTCTCCGTGATCGGCGTCGAATCACGGCATTGATATACCTGGGCTGCAGAGAAACGCACAGTTAACCCGTCGGGGCCAAGGTGCACTCGGCTTACTTCGGAATCGGCGAATTCGAGCTGTAGTTGCATGATAGGTGTAGTTGCGTGGTAATTGTGCCATCAATGGTCATGGTGTCATCAGTCGTGGCTGGCAATAT
>QJWQ01000037.1 GCA_003235325.1 Gammaproteobacteria bacterium
GGAACGCCGATGCTGTTGTAGAGAAAGGCGAATCCGAGATTCTGGTGCATATTGCGCACGGTCAATTGGGAAAGCTTTATCGCCTGGGCGATGCCACGCAAGTCTCCCTTAACCAGGGTTACCTGTGCGCTGCTCATGGCGACATCGGTTCCGGTGCCCATCGCGATGCCGACGTTTGCTCTGGCGAGAGCCGGCGCATCGTTAATGCCGTCCCCGGCCATGGCCACGATTCGTCCCTCGGCCTGGAGTTTGGCAATAATGTCCAGTTTGTCGGCCGGCTTGACCTCGCCGTGAACTTCGTCGATACCGAGTTCCTTGCCAACGGCTCTCGCGGTTCGCTCGCCGTCACCGGTCGCCATAATGACCCGAACACCTTCGCTGCGAATCAGCTCTATCGCCGCCCGGGAGGTCTCCTTGATGGGGTCCGCTACCGCCAGCACACCAGCCAGAGCGCCGTCGACGCCAAGGTACACAATGCTTGCACCCAGATCGCGCAACCGGTCGGTATCCGAGATTGATTTCCAGTCGACCTGGTGTTGTTCCATCATCGTGGTGTTTCCCAGCACCAGCTTTTTGCCCTCCACCGTTCCGGTGACGCCAATGCCGGATTCGGAGTCAAAATCACTGACTGTGGCCAGCCTGATCTGTTGCTCTCGAGCCGCATCAACTATGGCTGCAGCCAGAGGGTGCTCACTGCCCTGGTCGAGACTGGCGGCGAGACGCAAAACTTCCTCGTTTACAAAGCCATTGGCGGCAATGATCTCTTTAAAAACGGGACGCCCTTCCGTCAATGTACCTGTCTTGTCGACGACGAGGGTATCGACAGTACGCAATGCCTCGATGGCAGCCGCATCGCGGAACAGCACACCCTGCGTGGCGCCCTTGCCGGTCGCCACCATGATGGACATGGGCGTCGCCAGCCCCAGCGCACAGGGACAGGCAATGATCAGCACTGCAACGGCATTGATCAGGCCGTAAACCCAGCTCGGCTCCGGCCCGTACATACCCCAGACCACCAGAGTAAGCGCGGCAATGGCGACGACGATCATGACGAAATACCCGGCCACCACGTCGGCGAGGCGCTGCATCGGGGCGCGGGATCGCTGGGCCTGGGCCACCAGGTGCACAATCTGTGACAGCGTTGTATCTTCGCCGACACGTTCGGCGCGAATCACCAGACTGCCTCTGGTGTTCAGCGTCGCCCCGATAACCTTGTCACCCGGCTTTTTGGACACCGGTGTTGGCTCACCGGTCAGCATGGATTCATCCACGGCGCTGCGCCCTTCCTCCACCTCGCCGTCTACCGGGACGTTTTCGCCGGGGCGAACACGCAGCCGATCGCCTTCGCTAACTTGCGCCAGAGGAATGTCTTCCTCGGTACCGTCCTCATTCATGCGGCGGGCCGTCTCAGGCGCCAGTCTCAGCAGTGACTTGATGGCTTCGGAAGTTCTGGATCGCGCCCTGAGTTCAAACAGTTGCCCCATCAGCGTCAAGGAAATAATGACCGCCGCCGCTTCGAAATAGACGTTCACCTTGCCATCCTGAATAAAAGACGCGGGAAACCAGTGTGGGACAACGGTTGCCGCCACACTGTAGATATAGGCGGAAGCGGTACCGAGTCCGATCAGCGTCCACATGTTGGGGCTGCGATTGATCATGGACTGAACGCCGCGGACAAAGAACGGCAGACCACACCAAAGTACCACCGGAGTCGTCAACACCAGTTCCACCCAGCTCTGTACCCCTTGGGGAAGCCAGTCGCGGCCGTGGCCGAACATGGCGAGCACAAAGACCGTCAGGGTAAAGGGCAGGCTCACCAGAAACCGTCGCCGAAAGTCCGTCAGTTCATGGTTCTCTTCTTCCTCCAGTGACGGGGCTTCGGGTTCCAGTGCCATGCCGCATTTCGGGCAGGTGCCCGGCCCCTGCTGTCTCACTTCCGGGTGCATGGGGCAGGTGTACCAAGCCGAACTGTCCGCCTTCCCGGCCTTTTTAGTCTCGGCCTTGTTAGGCTCGGCTTGTTCATTGTCGGGATGTTTATGCTCCGGATGCCTATCCTCCGTATGAAGGTATTTCTGCGGAGCGTCTGAGAATTTGGCCAGGCATCCGGCGCTGCAGAAATAGTAATCGACACCTTCATATTGACAGTGGTGCCGGGAATCCCGGGTTACGGTCATGCCACACACCGGATCTTTCAGTTCCTGTTCATCCTGGTGGTGCTGGTGGTGCTGGTGGCCACCATGCGAATCGACCTGGTGAGGGTGGTTATCGTGCTTGTCACTGTGGTGCTGGTGAGAGCAATTTTCGTGGTCGTGATGATTCATAACATCGTGCTCCGGTAAATTAAGGCTCCATCCGGGATTCGATCAGATGGCAGACATCGTCGCCGTCCGGAACGCAATCCGGAATCCTCTGCCAATCGGCCATGGCCTGCTCCATTCTCTCGCACAGACTTGTCAACTCCTCGATCTTGCGGCGGGTCTCGGCGAGTCGACCGGTGATCAGTTGCCTGACTCTCGGACAGGGAGAACTCTCTTTTTTGGCATCGGCAAACATCGACTGAATTTCTTCAAGACGAAACCCGAGGCTCTGGGCTTCGCGGATAAATCGCAGCCGCGAGAAATCCCGCTTTGAAAAGAGCTGGTAACCGTTATCCGGATTACGGGTCGGTGTCAGCAATCCCAGAGCGACATAGTGACGTACGGTATCGGTTGATACATCGGCCTTTCGTGCTATTTCGCTGATCTTCATCGTCATTTCCGATTGGATTGAGAGGGCCTGTTAACACAGTCTAGAACTATGGTGTTACCCCATGGTCAAGCGTTCTAGCAAATTATTTTTTAGAAGCCGGAATTCACCGTTCAAAACCAGAACCGCAGCCCCGCGACCCAGACACTGTCGCGGGGGTCACCACCCTCGGCGCGGGTATAGTCCGCTGTGTCGCCAAACTGACCACGCCATTCCAGGCCGATATAGGGTGCGAACTGGCGACTGAATTCATAGCGAAGTCGCAGTCCGGCATCGATAGTGGACAGCCCGCTGCCGATACCGTTTTCCGGATCGTCCTTCCCGTACAGGCTAATCTCGACGCGCGGCTGCAATATCCAGCGCTGCGTCAACAATAGCTCGTACTCGGTCTCGACCTGTAACAGCGAACGCCCCTGTTCACCGGCATAGACCGCTGCGTCGATCTCGAACCAGTAGGGCGCCAGGCCCTGAATGCCGACCCCAACCCAATCGCGGCCCGGTCCTTCACCGCTGTCGTGGCGCACGCCGGCCTGCAGGTCCCAGTAGGCGGTCAGGGCATGGCTGTAGAGCAGCTCGGTCTCGCTCTCCTCAAGGCTGTCATCCACCACTTCTCCTTCAGCCTTGATCACAGCGCGGCTGTAGGTGCCACCAAACCAGGCCTGTGCATCATAGAGACCGTAATCCCCATTATCTGAACTTGCCGCCTCAAAACGGTTAAAGGCCACCGCCCACAAATTGTGTTCGTCCGCCATTGTCAGCCGGGGAATACCCGGCAGCTTGTAGGCGCCGGTGTCCAGCGTTAAGCCCTCGGCGTAGGCATGGGGATCGCGGGCATCGGCTGGCGCCTTGCCGCCCTGCATTCGCATCTCCTCCATCACCATGGGCGACGAAACAGTGCCATCCGGACCGGACATTGTGCCGTGGTCATGGGACATCTCATCCATGGTGTCAGCACCGGATTGCAGAAGGTAACCACCGAGGAAAACGGTCGCTGCCAGATAGAGGTTGCATGGGATTCTGTTCACGACACCACCACCTCGCGGAACATGCCCGCATCCATGTGGAATAACAGATGGCAGTGCCAGGCCCAACGACCGAGTGCATCCGCTGTAACCTGAAAACTGACCCGCTGGGCCGGTTGAACCGGGATGGTGTGACGGCGTACGACGAACTCGCCACGGTCGTTTTCCAGTTCGCTCCACATGCCGTGCAGGTGCATCGGATGGGTCATCATGGTGTCGTTTTGCAGGATCACCCGCAGCCGCTCGCCGTGGCGGAAATGAACCGGGGTGGACCGGCCGAACTCCAGCCCGTCAAAGGACCAGGTATAGCGTTCCATATTGCCGGTCAGGTGCAATTCCACTTCCCGCTCCGGCAAACGCTGATCCAACGCACCACCGATGGTATGAAGCATATCCAGGGTCAGGACTCGGTGGCCCTGTGGTCGCAGTCCACGTTGGCTCAGGTCACGCAGGCCAATTCCCGGATCATCGAGATTGGTGCGCGGCCTGTCGACGCGCATATCGGTACCTGGCCCATACTCGGTTCGCGCGTGGCGCACCGACCGGGAAGGCACAGCAAGCGGATTCATGGCCGCGCGGCCGGCGTGTTGGCTGTGGTCCATTGCCATGCCGCCGTGATCCATCGTTAAACTGTGGGTCATGGTCCCTGCACCATGATTCATGTTCATTGAGCCATTCTCTGAACTCGGCTCCATCCCGTGATTGCCATGGCTCATATTGCCCATCATGTCCGTCATGGTCAGCGGCTGCGGTGCATCCAGGGGAGGAGTGGCCGCCGCCAAACCCGCCCTGACTGCCAGCGTACCCCTGGCGTAACCGGTGCGATCCATGGATTGTGCAAAAATCGTGTGGGCATCGTCGTAGGGTTCAACCATCACATCACAGGTTTCTCCCGAACCGAAACGGAATTCGTCCACTGTCACCGGCTCCACATCCTGGCCATCCGACTGGATGACCGTCAGCGGCAGACCGGGAATTCGCACATCGAAAAAGCTATTGCTGGAACCGTTGATAAACCGCAGGCGCACTCGCTGGCCCCTCTCGAACAATCCGGTCCAGTTGCCTGCGGGGGTTGCGCCGTTCATCAGGAAGGTGAAGGCCTTCGCCGAAACATCGGCCAGATCGGTTGGACTCATACGCATTTGGTTCCACATGCGACGTTTCGCAAGTGCAGCACTCAACCCTGCATTTGCCGCATCCCGAAAAAAATCAACGGCGGTGGGCTGGTTGAAATTGTAGTAATCGCTCTGCTGCTTGAGCTTGGCAAACACCACCATGGGATCCTCATCGGTCCAGTCCGACAACTGCACGATAAAATCCCGATCGGCCGGGAACCGCTCACCCGCTGCCGGCAGTACGATGATGCTGCCATACAGGCCGGTCATTTCCTGGAAGCCGCTGTGGGAGTGGTACCAGTAGGTACCGCTTTGCTTCACCTTGAAGCGATAGTCGAAGGTCTCTCCGGGGCCGATCCCGCCAAAACTGATACCGGGGACGCCGTCCATCTGGAAAGGCAAAATAAATCCGTGCCAATGGATCGATGTAGGTACCGGCAATCGATTCGTGACACGAATGCTGACATCGTCACCTTCCCGCAAGACCAGCGTCGGGGCCGGTATGGAGCCGTTGATCGCCGTTGCCGTGCGCGTCACACCGGTAAAGTTGACAGGCTTTGGGCCAATCTCCAGATCAAATATCTTCCCCTTCAATACCGGTATCGGTTTTGGCCTGATGTCAGCAGCTGACGTCCCCGCCATTACACCGGGTACGGCCAGGACCATTCCCGCGAATCCGAGACCCTGAACGAAACGTCTCCGGGAGAGAGCGAAATGGTTCATTGATCGGGCTCTCATTGATATTGCTCCTCCTGCCGATCTACTCGCGCAAAGACCTCATGGCTGCCATCCTTTTTCAGCAATAACACCTGGTAGGGCGAAAACCGATCACCCATTTCCATGCCGGGACTGCCCGGAGGCATACCTGGCACTGCCAGACCAATAGCATCCGCTGGCGGGTTCTTCAGGAATTGCCGAATGTATTGCGCGGGAATATGCCCTTCAAACAGGTAACCCTCCTCGCTGACCGCGGTATGGCAGGACTGGTACGCAGGACTGATATCATTCTCCAACTTGATCTGATTGAGGTCAGTCGGGTGCATGATTTCGGCGGTAAATCCGGCCGACTCGATATGGTGAATCCACGCTTCGCAGCAACCACAGGTGGGACTCTTGTAGACAACCAGCGCGTTCCCGGCTGCCGGGTGTTGTGCTGAACCTGGACTGCTATCAAGGGCCTGTTGCCCTTCCGAACAGGCGGACAACAGCCACACCAGAACAACCGGAACAGATAGCCTGGCAAAGCGTAAAATACGATAAATAACTTGCATGATAGCTCCCAAAAAACAGTCTCGCCCCAGAAGGACAATCGAACGGGAGCAGTACACTGCTTCCGCTCAGTGGACGGTGCAGGAGCGCCCGGATTTCAGACGCACCTATCCTGCTTTAACGGGAAATGGGGGGTCGAAATGGCGAAACAGCGTCGGGATTCGCGTAGGAAACCGAATAGCGTGAAACCGGTTCACTGGTGAGTTGCTGTTCTGGTTGAGGAGTGTCAGCCTGATAAATTATTGGCAACCAGAGACAATGCGTCATGGTACATGAGGCACTACCGCAACGTTCGACCAGGCAATTGTGTTCATGACAGGGTGGGCTCTTCAGGTCAGGAGAATGATCCATGTCATGCATGTGCAACTGATTTGAGGGGTCAACACTCATTTGCGGGCAGGGAACGCCGGCCAGCACTATCGACTGGCCGAAAAAGGCGAGCAAGAGCAGTATTGAGACAAGCTGTGTTTGCTTCCTGGAAGCCGAAACCATAGGAACAATGAGATCAATAGTTGACGCAGTTACGATACATCAGCCAATGAAAAGTTCAACCGAACAGCATTCTGAAGCTGAATGATGCCGTTGGCCATGCATTTTTCAAGGAAAAATCCCGTCAGTCTGTTCGATACACAGGTCCTATAGCCGTGGTTTAAGAAATTACTTTTTTCCCGGTTACTCGAAGGGATGCCGCAGAATGATGGTTTCCACCCGGTCCGGGCCGGTGGAGATGATATCGATGGGTACCCCGGTCAGTTCCTCTAGTCGACGAATATAGGCTTTGGCGGCAGGCGGCAACTGGTCCGGGTCGGTCAAGCCGATGGTGGATTCGGACCAACCGGGCAAGTCCTCGTAGACCGGCACCACGGCCTGCCACTCATCGGCGTCGCTGGGCATGGCCACCGGGTTGCCGTCGGCGTCCTGGTAGCCGGTGCAAATCCTGACGGTTTTCAGACCATCGAGGACATCGAGCTTGGTCAGGCAAATGCCGGAGACACTGTTGATCAGTACCGCATAGCGCACGGCCACGGCGTCAAACCAGCCACAGCGCCGCTGTCTGCCGGTAGTGGTGCCGAACTCGTGGCCCTTTTCCCCGAGATACCGGCCGACATCGCAGCCAAGTTCCGTGGGAAAGGGTCCGGATCCGACCCGGGTGGTGTAGGCCTTGGTAATACCGAGCACATAGTCCAGGTACAGGGGACCAAAGCCGCTGCCGGTAGCGGTGCCGCCTGCCGTGGTGTTGGAGGAAGTGACATAGGGATAGGTACCCAGATCGATATCCAGCAGCGAGCCCTGGGCGCCCTCGAACATGATGTCTCCCCCTTCATCCCGAATCCGGTGCAACAGGCCGGTGACATCCGCCACCATGGGCCGAAGTTCCTCGCCCCAGGCCAGCGCCGTGTCCAGGGTCAACTGGTAATCCACGGGGTCAGCCCTGAAGTATTCCGTCAGGACAAAATTGTGGTACTGGAGAATCCCCCTGAGCTTGTCGGCAAAGCGTTTGGGGTGCAGCAGGTCGCCCATGCGCAGGGCCCGGCGCGACACCTTGTCCTCGTAGGCCGGGCCGATGCCCCGCCCGGTGGTGCCAATTTTGGCGTCCCCCAGGGCGCCCTCCCGCGACAGATCCAGAGCCACGTGGTAGGGCAAAATCAGCGGGCAAGCCGGCGATATACGCAGCCGGTCCCGAACCGGCACACCCCTTTGTTCCAGCCCGGTGATCTCCCGGATCAAGGCGTCCGGGGCCAGGACAACGCCGTTGCCGATGGCACAGACCACGCCGTCCCGGAGGATTCCGGATGGTATCAGGTGCAGGGCGGTTTTAACGCCATCGATGACCAGGGTATGGCCAGCGTTGTGGCCGCCCTGGAAGCGAACGACGGTGGCAACCCTTTCGGTCAGTAAATCGACGATCTTACCCTTGCCCTCATCACCCCACTGGGTGCCGAGTACAACCACATTCTTACCCATAGCAAAAACTCTGAAGTTAATTCGAGACCAGTGAATCGGGGCCAACGGGTTCGATGATGAAGGCGCCATCCAGACTGACCAGGATTCGGTCGCAATGCAGTTCATCGAATTTGGGTTGCTGACCGGGAAATCCGCAGACCACCCGCTCGCCGGCGGCTCGCAGGCGCCGGATTTCACCGGCCTGTTCCGGGTCGTCCTCCGCAGCCGGCACATAGATACCGGGCCGTATCGGCTCCCGGGCCCCGTTCAATGTGCCCAGTACCTTGAGATCAATGCCAAAACCGGTGGCGGGCCGGGCGCGGCCAAAGGTCTCGCCGATATAGTCATAGCGCCCGCCCCGCGCCAGGGCCTGGCCGATACCACCGGCATAAGCGGCAAAGACGATACCGGTGTGATAGTGGTAACCCTCCAGTTCGCACAGGTCCAGATACAGGGGAACCTTCGGGAACTGCGCCTGCAGGCGCTCAATCACGGCGCGCAACTCATCCAGGGCCAGGCTCAATTCGGCCGGCGCATCGTGAAACAGGTTTTCGGCGCGACGCAGAACCGCCAGGGGCTCGCCGGCCAGTTCCGGCAGTTCCTGCAAAATGACGCCGAGAGCCGGGTCGGTGACATGCTGTTCCAGCCAGCCCGACAGGTCACTGGACTTGGCCTGCAGAAGCTGAAAAAGCTCCGGTCTCAGGTTGGCGTCGAGTCGAAGGATTTCCTCCAGGCAGCGGAAGATACCTACATGCCCCAGGTCCAGGTGAAATGCCTCGAGCCCGCTTTGCTGCAGGGATTCCACCAGCAGGGTAATCACTTCCTGATCCGCCGCCAGGCTGGCCTCGCCATAGAGTTCGACACCCACCTGGATCGGTGACCGGGTCGCCAGCGGGCTGCGAGGCCGGGTGTAGAGCACGGTGCTGGCATAGCACAGGCGGTTGGGGCCCTGACGACGAAGACTGTGGGCATCCATGCGGGCGGTCTGGGGCGTGATATCGGCGCGCACGCCCATCATGCGGCCACTGAGTTGGTCGGTGAGCTTGAACGTCAACAGGTTTAGGTCGGACCCGGAGCCGCTGAGCAGGGACTCGGTAAATTCAACCAGGGGCGGAATCACCAGGTCGTAGCCCCAGCTGTGAAAGAAATCCAGCAGGCGCCGGCGCAACCGTTCCGTTTGCAGGGCCTGGTTGGGCAGGACCTCCTCGATCCCCTCCGGCAACAGCCAGCGGTCAACTCGGGTCATGGCTATACTCGTTTCATCGGCAGGTAAAGGTCGGCAGGTATAAGGAAGGCGTCACTTGACCAGGAACAACAGGCCGGCACCCAATGCCATACTGGCGAAACCGATGGTTCGCATGGTGCGGTCATCGATCTGTGCCAGCATGGAGGCCAGATTGCGCCAGCGGGCCGGAGCGATGAATGGCATGATACCTTCGAGTACCAGCATCAGACAGAAAGCCTTTGCCAGGTCCTGCCACATCTCCCGCCCCCTTGAATAAGGAATTTCAGTCATAAAAAAACCGGGTCTCCCCGGTTGCAGAATTCTAGCATCGATGGTGATTTATTGTCGCGTTATTTCGCGACAATAAATCACCTGTCCCGCGTAGTTACTGCACTTCCGGACTGTTGAGATAGCGGAAAAATTCGCTGTCCGGGTCCACCAGCATGATATCCCCCTTGTTGGCGAACGCCTGCTTGTAGGCCCTCAGGCTGCGCGTGAAGGCATAAAATTCCCGATCCTTGTCAAAGGACTCGGCGTAAATGGCCGTCGATCTGGCATCGCCGACACCGCGGATCTGCTCGGATTGCTTGTAGGCATTGGCGAGCAAAATGGTGCGCTGTCGATCGGCATCGGCGCGAATTTTCTCTGCTTCTTCCATGCCTCTGGCCCGGAGTTCGCGGGCCTCTTTCTCCCGCTCGGCGGTCATGCGCCGAAACACCTGGCCACTGACTTCCTCCGGCAGATCAATACGTTTGACACGAACATCCACCACCTCGATGCCCAGGGTTCCACGCACAGTCTCGTTGAGTGATGCCAGAATGTTCGCCATCAGCAGGTCCCGCTCTCCGGAAACCACTTCATGCAGGGTGCGAGTACCAAACTGATTGCGCAGGCCGTCATTGACACGACTGGTCAACCGGTTGTGAGCCCTGGCCTCATCACCGCCGGTGGCCTTGTAGTAGGCACCGACGTCGGCGATACGCCACTTGGCAAAGGAATCGACAATCAGACGCTTGCGATTGACCGTAAAAAAGCTCTCGGGTTCGGCATCCACGGTCAGCACCCGGCCGTCAAACTTGCGTATCTGGTCCATGATGGGCACCTTGAAATGCAGTCCCGGCTGGATATTGGCATCCACCAGTTCGCCAAATCGGAGCTTGACCGCCTTTTCGGTTTGAAGGACCACGTAGACACTGCTCTGGACCAGTAGAAACAGGGCTGCAACCAGCAACAACAATCCGGTAAATTTCGGGTTCATCAGCGGAGCTCCCTGCGTTGATTGCTGGCAGGCTGGCTTTTCAGCTTGTTGACAATTTCGTCGGCGATGACGGAAATCTGCGCTGGCGACAGGCGGGTGGAACTGGTCTCGGCGACCGCCGCTCTCTCAACCGCCTTGTCCAGGGGCAGATAGAAAATGTTGTTGCCTTCCTCAACATTCACCATCACCTTGGTGCTGTTGATCATCACTGACTGTACTGCATCCAGGTACAGGCGCTGCCGGGTGACCTCCGGCGCCTTGCGATACTCGGTCAGCTGATTTTCGAAGCGTTGGGCCTCACCTTCAGCCTGTGCAATCACCTGGGCCTGATAGGCGTTGGCTTCCTCGATGATACGCTGCGACTGTCCCCGGGCCTCGGGAATGACGCTGTTGGCATAGGACTGGGCCTCGTTGATGACCCGTTCCTGGTCTTCACGGGCCTTGATCACGTCATCGTAGGCGGCCTTGACCTCCGAGGGCGGGCGCGCTTCCTGAATATTGATCTTGACCACCTCAATACCCGTTCCGTAGCTATCCAGGTACTGTTGCAGTCGCTGCTTGACATCAACGCCGACCTTTTCCCGACCGGTTGACACCACTTCATCCAGCTTGCTGCCGCCGACCACATGACGCAGGGCACTGTCGGTCGCGTGACGCAGGCTGATTTCCGGGTCCTTGACATTGAGCACGAAGGCTTTGGCATCGGCAATGTTGTACTGCACGGTCAGTGGCAGTTCAACAATGTTTTCATCCTCGGTCAGCATCAGGTTCTGGGTCAGTATCTGGTATTGCCGTTCTTCAGTGGTTCTTACCGTAGTGACACGATCAATAAAAGTGGGCTTCCAGTGCAGGCCGGGACCATAGGTATCCAGGTACTTGCCAAAGCGCAGCACCACGGCCCGCTCCTTTTCATCCACCTGGTAGAAACCGGTGATGGCCCAGCCCAGAACCAGGATGACAGCCAGCACTACCAGCAGATTGCCGCCGAGGCCGGCGCCACCACCGGCAGCACCACCGGTGCCACCGCCCTTGCCACCGCCAAACAGCTTGCCGAGTTTTTCACGAAGTTTTTGCAGGGCTTCATCCAGATCCGGTGGGCCGTCACCATCGCCCCCCGATCCCCAGGGGTCCTTTTTTCCGCCAGACCCGCCACCAGGCTCATTCCAGGCCATTGATTTTTTCTCCAATTCAGATTGATTTCAGCTGCCGGATACGGCGAGCCGCAGTGTTAGTTCAGGCAGATGCTGCCAGATCCCCGTGATCGACGATTTCAGTCAACTGATCGGCAGTCATACCCTCAGCTTTCAATAACCGCTGAAAGTCGGAAACCGCCAGGCTCAGTTCCGCGATGGCACCGCCATCCGCGGCAGGGCTCTCTGAAACGATAGCACCGAGTTGATAGAGTCGTGCCCGCAAACGGCCGTGACCGGGCTCCAGCAGGAATTTCCCCTGGACCATTTCTCCGGAGAGCAACTCTGTCATGGCACGGTTCAGCAGATCAATGCCATCACTGGTTTCGGCTGACAGCCAGACCGCACAGGGTCGACCCCTGGCGTCCCGGTCCAGCCGCGGGGGCATATGGTCAAACAGATCGATCTTGTTGTAAACCAGAAGTACCTGAATTTCCCGGGCGCCGATTTCCTCCAATACCTCCTGGACCCTGAGCATATTGCGCTGGCGCTCCTCCGAGGCAGCATCAACCACGTGGATCAGCAGGGAAGCCGAGGCGGCCTCCTCCAGAGTGGCGCCAAAGGCTTCCACCAGTTTGTGGGGCAGATGGCTGATAAAACCCACCGTATCGGCCAGGATTACCGGACCGATTTCCGGCAGTTTGATTCGGCGCATGGTGGGATCCAGGGTTGCAAACAGCTTGTCAGCTGCATAGACACCTGCCTCGGTCAGCCTGTTGAAAAGCGTCGATTTGCCGGCGTTGGTATAGCCCACCAGTGATACCGCCGGGACCTCGGCCCGCTTCCGCGATCGCCGTCCCTGATGGCGCTGGCGCCGCACCCGCTCCAGGCGCTTCTGGATCGACTTGATCCGCGCCCGCAGCAACCGGCGGTCCGTTTCCAACTGGGTTTCACCCGGTCCCCGAAGGCCGATCCCACCCTTCTGACGCTCAAGGTGAGTCCAGCCGCGCACCAGACGGGTCGACATGTGCTCCAGCTGGGCCAGTTCCACCTGAAGCTTGCCCTCGTAGGTACGGGCGCGCTGGGCAAAGATATCCAGGATCAGGCCCGTCCGATCCAGCACACGACAGCACAGCTCCTTTTCCAGGTTGCGCTCCTGACTGGGTGACAGGTTGTGATTGAAAATCACCAGGCCGGCACCTTCCCGCTCGACAGCACCGGCAAGCTCCTGAAGCTTGCCGGTGCCGATAAAAAATTTCGGGTCTGGTGCGGACCGGTGCCCGGTCAAAAAGACAACAGGATCGCCTCCGGCAGACAGGACCAGTTCTTCAAATTCCCGGGGATCTTCGGGTTCATGTTCACTGTGGAGGTCCAGATGGACCAGGACAGCCAGTTCACCGGATTCCGGGCGTTCAAAAAACAATCAGTCCTCCTGGTCCTCATCATCGGCAAGGTCAGCGTCCGCATCGGCGCCACCCCCTTGCCCCGGAGGAACTGCCAGGGGCAGACGTACCGGTCTTGAGGGAACGATGGTGGAAATGGCGTGCTTGTAGACCATCTGGCTCACTGTATTTTTCAGCAAAACCACAAACTGGTCGAAAGATTCAATTTGGCCCTGCAGTTTGATGCCGTTCACCAGAAAGATAGAAACCGGCACTCGGTCCTTGCGCAGAACATTTAAAAAAGGGTCTTGTAGATTATGCCCTTTTGACATTAGCTAACTCCTCAACAAAAAAAACAAAAAATAAAAAAACGCTTCAAAAACAATGGGTAAAACCCCAAATAAGCGCAACCAATGAAAGTGTTTCAAGACCCGGCAATAATACTATCGGGTCCCTTCGATGTATATGGGCGCTTTCTGCAAAATTTTCAAGCAGTTATCAACAATTTTACGAAATTGTAGCGATTCGCCCCTGTCGGTCTCCGTATACAGCCAGTGCAATCCGTGCCACTTGTTCAACCATGTGTACTGCCGCTTTGCCAATTGCCGGGTGGCCGCTGTTGCCCTGGCGACCATTTCCGCGTGCTCATATTCGCCGGACAGGAACTCCCACACCTGGCGATAACCCACAGATCGAAGCGCGGGCAGTGCCGGATGTAAATCCGGACGGCGACGCAGGTTTTCGACCTCTCTCACCAGCCCTCGTTCCAGCATATGCAAAAATCTTGTTTCGATGCGTCGATGCAACAGGCCCCGGTCCACGGGGCTGACGGCAATCTGCACCGCTCGATAATCCTCGATGACCGACCGACCGGCACCGGCAGTTCTGCCCTCCTGTTTTATCAACGTCGAAAGCGGCGTGCCGGTGACGCGAAAAACCTCCAGGGCCCGCTGGATGCGATGCGAATGATTGGGATGCAACGCCCGGGCAGTTTCCGGGTCCACAGCCTGCAATTGCCGATGCATGGCCGGCCAGCCGTCGATTTCGGCCTCTCGCTCCAACTCCCACCGCACCTGAGGATTCGCCGATGGCAGGGGGGACAGACTCTCCCGCAACACTCGAAAATAGAGCATGGTGCCGCCCACCAGCAACGGTATCCTGCCTCTGCCGCTGATCGCCGCCATGAGCCTGGCGGCATCCTCAGCAAACAGGGCGGCGGAATAGGGGTCGGACGGATCACGTATATCGACGAGATGGTGGGGATATCGGGCCAGTATGCCGGGTTCCGGCTTGGCGCTGCCGATATCCAGCCCGCGGTATACCTGGGCCGAGTCGACACTGATAATTTCCACAGGCAGCCTTTCGGCCAGTTCCAGAGCCAGGGCGGTTTTGCCCGAGGCCGTCGGACCTGTCAGAAAAATGGCCGGCGGTCTACCGGACTCGCCGGCCATTAGCGTCCCCGCAGGAACAATCGGTCCAGTTCTTCCAGCGACATTCGGGTCCAGGTAGGTCGGCCGTGGTTGCACTGGCCACTGCGCTCGGTATCTTCCATGTCCCGAAGCAGGCCATTCATCTCCTGCAATGTCAGTCGACGGTTGGCCCTTACTGACCCGTGACAGGCCATGGTGGCTAACACCT
This sequence comes from Gammaproteobacteria bacterium, assembly GCA_003235325.1. Taxonomy (GTDB): domain Bacteria; phylum Pseudomonadota; class Gammaproteobacteria; order Pseudomonadales; family Porticoccaceae; genus SZUA-272. Next base: position 14,729 of record QJWQ01000037.1, read on the forward strand.
CGTTGATACGGGCCCGAATCCGGTCGCTGGTGCCATGCTGTAACAGGTCAGCGAGCACATCCCGCACCAGGGGCTGGACATTGACGCCGCGAAGGATAGCCGGAATTTCACGGATCAGGAGGCTCTCCGGTCCCAGCCGTTGCAACCGAAATCCCAGTGAAACAAACAGTTGCGCATGTTCCACGGCACAATCTGCCTCCCGTTCGCTGACGGCGATGGTTTCCGGCACCAGCAACGGCATGGAGCCGATGCCCTCGGCGGCAAAGGCCTGTTTCATGCGTTCGTAGGTTATGCGCTCATGGGCGGCATGCATATCGACAACCACCAGGCCTTCCATGTTTTCCGCGAGAATGTAGATTCCCTTGAGTTGGGCCAGGGCATAGCCCAGGGGTGGAATTTCCCCTTCATCCCGATCATCTCCCTCATGCTGCGGGGGAGTGGAGCCGGCGCCGGGATCGGCGACTATAGAGGGGTTTTCATGCAATAGTCCGTAGACAGCCATCTGTTCACGAAGGTTACCGGCCCCAGGTCCGGGGTTACCGTTGCGGCCAGAGGACCGGTTTATACCAAATCCGCCGGAAACTCCGCTTATGGCTTGCTGAGGACCAAAGGTTGTCGCGGCAGAGACCGGCATTGCTGCTGCTTCCCCGGCGTTGTCGCTGCGCCCCGCACCCACTGTCGGGCGCACATCCGCCACCGCTCTGTGCAGACTGCGAAACAGGAAGTCATGGACGCCGCGACTGTCGCGAAACCTGACCTCGTTTTTGGTGGGATGGACATTGACATCCACGGCTGCAGGGTCCAGTTCCAGGTACAGACAGTAGGCCGGGTGCCGGCCGTGGTACAGCACATCCTGATAGGCCTGGCGCACGGCATGGCTGACCACCCGGTCACGGACTGCACGGCCATTGACAAAAAAATGCTGTAAGTCCGCCTGGCTGCGGGAAAACGTCGGCAATCCCATCCATCCCCACAGGCGCAGACCGGCCAGGTCGATCTCGATGTAGAGTGCCTGCTCCATGAACGCCGGGCCACAAATGGCCGCGACGCGGCGCTCCCGCTCCTGCTGACCCTCAGCTGCCCGGTAACTGTGAACCATCCTGCCGTTATGGCGCAGGCTGAAATTCACACCAAAATGACTGAGAGCAAGTTTCTGCACCACCTCTTCCAGTCGACCGTATTCGGTCTTTTCCGTGCGCAGGAATTTGCGCCGGGCCGGGGTATTGAAAAACAGGTCACTGACCTCAACCGTGGTGCCCCGGGGATGCTGGGCCATGTCCACCTCTACCGCCATGTCCCTGCCCTCGCTTCTGGCGCGCCAGCCGGGGCCGGAGGTTTCACTGTTGGTGGTCAGGGTCAATCGCGCCACCGAACCGATACTGGCCAGGGCCTCGCCGCGAAAACCGAGGCTGGCAACCGCCTCGAGATCCTCGAGCCTGGCGATCTTGCTGGTGGCGTGCCGGCTCATGGCCAGGGTCAGGTCCTCGCGGGCAATACCACTGCCATTGTCCCTGACCCGAACCAGCTT
>QJWQ01000069.1 GCA_003235325.1 Gammaproteobacteria bacterium
GCGTTAGGGTGGTCTTGAAATAAACGCAGACCATTGTATTTTGGCAAAACGATGGCATACTGTTCATAAACACAGTAATTTGGGAAAAGGAATTCGACAGTGGCTGACTCACCTTTCCTTGGCTCCATTCGGGAGTATATGCTGGTGCGGCGCTATAGCCGCCGCACCATCGATTCTTATCTCCACTGGATTAAACGCTATATCCTTTTTCATGGCAAGCGCCATCCCGCTGAACTGGCCGAGCCACATGTGGAGCAGTTTCTAACGTATCTGGCGGTGAACAGGCGGGTGTCGGCGGCAACGCAAGCCATTGTCTTGAATGCGCTGGTATTCCTGTACAGCCACTTTCTCAATCGCCCGCTCACCCTTGGCGATTTCCGCAAATCCAGCCGGCAGGCCAAATTGCCGGTGGTATTGACCCAGGATGAAGTGCGGCGGCTAATCGGCGTTTTGAAGGGCACGCACAAACTGATGGCATGCCTGCTTTACGGTTCAGGATTGCGAAGGATCGAGCTGGTGCGATTGCGGGTGAACGATGTGGACCTGGATCATTTACAGCTACGCATCTGGAACGGCAAGGGTTTCAAGCACCGGTTGACCACGCTCGCGCCGGAGTTGGCGGACGCGCTTTCCAATCAGATTCAACAGGTCGCGCTCTTTCTGGAATCCGATTTGAGTGTTGAGGGATATTCCGGTGTTTATATGCCCGATGCGCTGGACCGAAAGTATCCCAACGCATCGAAAAGTCTCGGCTGGCAGTATCTGTTCCCCGCGTCGAAATTGAGCTATCAGCCTGGAACCGGTTTGTTGCGCCGCCATCATTTTGATGAATCCGCCCTGAATAAACTGGTAAAACAGGCAGCGCTCGACGCGAAAATCAGAAAACAGGTCACCTGCCATACCCTGCGCCACTCTTTTGCCACACACCTTTTGCAGTCCGGTACCGATATCCGCACCGTGCAGGAGCAACTGGGGCACGCGGATGTGAAAACCACCGAGATTTACACCCATGTGCTCAAGCAAGGCGCCCATGGTGTCCGCAGTCCGTTGAGCGGTCTATGAATCAGCTTGATCCGGCCCGCATTTGCTGCCTGTGGTTTCACTTTTCGTCATTAAGGAACCTCTGAAAAATGGCAAACCGATGTCCTTAAATACCCGATGCACTCGCTATGCTCGCGGGGCAGCCCCTACCCGCGATACTCGTTGTACTCGCGAAGTGAGCTCAGCGCAGCGAGGCCTGCAAGGATGCAGGTAGCAGGGCGACGCTGGAAGCCAAAGCCGATGCCTGCAAGGATGCAGGTAGTAGGGCGACGCAGGAAGCCAAAGCCGGGTAATTCAATTAGCTGTACCGTAAGTCTTTATTGGATTGCCACGTCACTTCGTTCCTCGCAATGACAAATTAATCAAGGGCTTCTCAAAATTGGCGTTTCGGGAGTAGAAAAGGAACCGCCTTCTTCCAGGAAAGGAAGAAGGCGGTTCCGATTTATATGTTCGAAAAAGGGCTCACATCGCCGCGGCCACTTTCGCCTTTCTGATCAACTGTACCAGCTCGGTGCGGTACCCGAACAGGTCCTCGCCCTTGTTTGCCTGGGCCAGGGCGATGGCGTCGTCGTAGCTCCAGGTGCCGGTGTACTGGCCGCCCCGCAGCAACTGGGCAAAGCCGGCAACGGCGGTGGCGAAGTTGCCTTCCCGGCTTAGCAGTTCCGAATTGGCGCTGTTTTCGGCAACCGCGTTGCCAAGGGGAATCACCCGGGTCAGCAGTTTGGAGGTTGTGGCCCCCGGCAGCTTGTAGCGCATTTTCAGGAAGCCGTACTCGCTGGCGCGAATGTCGGTTTCCCGGGCGGCCGGCGCGTAGCGGCTGTCGTCGATCAGTCCGGCGCCGCTGCCGACCGGGGTGATCTCGTAGATGGCGGTCACCGTGTGGCCGGCACCGATATCGCCGGCATCGACCGCGTCGTTGTTGAAATCCTCCCGGTTCAGGTGCCGGGTCTCGTAGCCCAGCAGGCGGTATTCGCTGACGGTGGCCGGGTTGAATTCCACCTGGATCTTGACGTCCCGGGCGATGTTGAACAGGGTCGACGTGGCCTCGTCCACCAGCACTTTCTGGGCTTCGCTCAGGGTGTCGATGTAGGCGGCGACGCCGTTACCGTTCTGGGCCAGCACCTGCATCATGTGGTCGTGGTAGTTGCCCTGGCCGAAGCCCAGCACCGACAGGAAAATTCCTTTGTCCCGCTGGCGCTCGACAAAGCCCTTGAGTTCGTCACGGTTGGTGATGCCGACATTGAAATCGCCGTCGGTGGCCAGGATGATGCGGTTGACCGCGTTCTTGTCGAAGTTGCTTTCCGCCAGCTGGTAGGCCAGTTTGATGCCCTGGGCGCCGGCGGTGGAGCCGCCCGCCTGCAGGCGGTTGAGGGCGTCCATGATTTTCTGCTTGTCCTTCACCTTGGTCGGCTCCAGCACGGTACCGGCGGCGCCGGCATAGACGACGATGCCGATGCTGTCTTCCGGCTGTAACTGGCTCAACAACAGGCTCATGGACTGCTTGACCAGGGGCAGCTTGTCCGGGCTGTTCATGGAACCGGACACATCCAGCAGGAACACCAGGTTGGTTCGTGGTTTCTCACCGGCGGCCAGGTCGTAGCCCTTGATGCCGATCTGGATCAGCTTGTTGCCGGGCTTCCAGGGGGAATCGGAGACCAGCACCGTCGGCTCGAAGGGCACGCTTTTATCCGCCGGCAGCGGGTAGTCGTAATGGAAGTAGTTGAGCATTTCCTCTACCCGCACTGCATCTTTCTGCGGCAGCACGCCCTGGTTCAGTTGCCGGCGGACAAAGCTGTAGGAGGCGGTGTCGACATCGATGGAAAACGTCGACACCGGTTCGTCGACCACCCGTTTGACCGGGTTGGTCTCGATTTCCTCAAAGCGGTCCCGGCCCTTTTCCTGGTAAACCGGCGTTAACGGGCTCGCCACCAGGGCATCGGCGGCAACGGCTGGCGCCTGGGTCATTGCCTGGCCCATCAACCGGTTATTTTCCTGCATTGACCGGGGCTGCACCGGCGCGGCGGCGATTTTGCTTGCGACCTTGCCGGCACCCGAAGACGAGGTGATGCCGGTGGCTCCCGCCTCGTTGCTGGCCCGGTCCGCCAGTTCAAAGGCCTCCTTTTTGGCCTTGTACAGCGGTTGGGGCTCTGCGGCGAAATCCAGATCGGCCCGGGCCGTTGACGCGGGTTTATCAGCAGATAGACGCGCGGGCGATTCTGTGCTGGGTGGGGCAGCAGGGACTGTCAGCGCCTCTTGTTCAGCAGGGGTGCTTTGGATTCCCGCAGGGGTGCCTTGATCTCTCTCGGGGATGCTTTGCATTCCCGCTGGGGAGCTCTGGCCTCCCGCAAGGGTGCTTTGGCCTCCCGCAAGGGTGCTCTGGCCTCCCGCAAGGGTGTTTTGGTCATCCGCAGGTGCGCGCTCATCCACAGGTGCGCTTTCATCCACAGAAGCACGCTCATTCGCAGGACTTTGGCGGCGAAGCTCGACATGGGGCAGGGAGAAGTCGGTTTCAATCAGCGCCATCTGCGGCTGGTAAATATATACGGATAGCGCCAGCACCGAGACAAAAGCGCCGGCAACGCCGCTGTAAAGCCATTTTTGTTGGGAAATGTTCATTCTGGTTCTCCTTGTTCGGGGTTTGTTCGCCCCCGTTGGACGGAACCAGTGCCAGAATCCTTGGCCGCCAGGCTGACTTTTTTCAGCCTCGGCTGTTTTCGCCTGTTGCACGGTCTCGTCAAAGGCCGCCATGGCCAGGTTGACCGCGCTTTTTTTGGCCTCGGCATTCACCGGCGCCCTGTCGGCCTGTTCGAACAGGCGTTTCAAATCGTCATCTTTCATCTACACACCCCCTTCCGCTCGCCGCAGAAGGTCGAGTTTCTTGCGAATTTCATGTATGCGCCAGGATACCGTGGACTCCCTGACGCCCAGCACCTCGGCCGCCTGGCGGTGGCTCAGTCCCTCGCCGAAAACCAGCACCAGGGTCTCCCTGAAGCCCTGGCCGATGCTGTCGACCCGGGCCAGAATCTGCTCCAGATAAATGGCGGCCTCCGCCTCGCCATCAGCCGATGCCGGATTCGGCCAGGGATCGTCGCCACTGGTCTCGGCGATGGGCTGGTGCTCGTGACGCTGCTGGCTTCGCTGCCAGTCCCGGGCGCAGTTGACCACCAGGCGGTAGAGCCAGGTGCTGAAGGCGGACTCGAAACGGAACTGGCCGATGCTCCGGCCCAGTTTGATACAGGCCAGCTGGGAGATATCCTCGGCGTCGGCCACGGCGCCACTCCACTTCAGGGCGAAGCGGTAGACCTGGTCGTAACATTGGCCGAGCAGCTGCTCAAAGGCTTGCCGGTCACCGCCCTGTGCTGCCCTGACAAGGGAATCCTGATTCATAGTTTGCCGTTTCTGGCGCCTTGGTTAGGAGTTAGACGGGCCGATCTTCCGTTTCCTTGGCCCTGAATAAAATTTATCTTGAGTCTCCATCGGCTCGCTAACTGTGACCGGGATCACAAATCGGGGCATGGTAGCACCGGCGCCGGCGGCATGGCCTCGACCGGCAATGATGCCGGGATCGGGATTATCCGGAAAAGTCAAGCCGGCGACCAACCCTGTCCAGCTCCCGAAAACCCTCGGCTTCCCGGGGTTATCAATCGATCGGTCAATTTGAAGGCGATTTCAGGGTCGTCCGTTTCGGGTACTGAAACGAGCAGGTCGGTCAAAAAAATCCCTGCTTTTTCCGAGTACTAACAATTTTTTGCCTCTGGAAAACAGGATGGCAAACTGGTTTAATGGCGCCACTTGAGCATCCGCCAAGACGCCTTGCGGCACAGGTACACAAGGATGAGCGACAACAGTGTCAAAGAGAAACTCCAGGGAATCGGGCCGGAGCATTGCGCGACAGTTCTATCCCGGGGCTTTCAGGCCATCCCGATTACCCGATTATCCTTACCCGTTATAGCTTTGCCCGTTACAGCTTTGCCCGTTA
>QJWQ01000089.1 GCA_003235325.1 Gammaproteobacteria bacterium
TGCCTGCATAGGAATTAATACAGTTCCCCACAGTGATTTCGATACAGTAAAGTTGATAACAAGCTGTGACAAAAGGCCAATATATATAACCAGCCCAATCAAACCGCAATAGTAAGTCAAATTCAAAAAGAAATTATGGAAGTGTTCGGCTTCAAACCCGTTTACTGTAACGTTGGCACTGACAGAAAGTCCATGCCCAAAAACCAGAACCCAAACTGATTCTCGAACTGCAGAAATTCCACTCAACCAAAGTTCGATTCTACCTGACATACCTCGCTCGATAGTATTATGCAATGCAGTGCTTATGAGGGGCTCAAATATAAGAAATACTGCAGCCGTAGCCAATAATGTGACTGGCGTCAATATTTTTTTACAGTTCACGAAAAGGACCAGCAAGATCAATAAGCCTGATATCAGGACCAGGTATCCGCCTCTTGATTGGGTGAAAAATGTGAGCGTTAGATAGAATAGGCCCAATAGAACATTAAAGGTTCTATTCTGTTCTATTTTGATGGCGCAGTAGAATGCTGAAATTGTCAGGCTAGCCAGTATCCATCCAACGTACACATGATGTGAAAATACTCCTCTACTTGATTCCTGATGGTGCCAACTTGTGCCGATAAATTTTATCCCCTCCCAGTCTTTTACAATGAGAAGCGCACCGAGAAATCCAATCCAAATAAAACACTTAGTTATTAAATATGCCTTTGATGGCTGATACCTTTGAACCAGATAAACAAGATAAAAAAGGGCAAGAACCTGGATACCTTTCCGCAATTCTTGCCAATCCTTATGGTTCAGTCCGTCCCAAAGTAATGTAATAACCATCCACAACCAAAGTACTAAAAACCAACGCGCAACGCTATTTTTCCAAATATGATTCCAATCACTGATTCGAAAAGCAAAAAGTGTAGGAAGCAAGATAAATACCCGGTATTGGCTCGTTGCCCAGGCCTGGTGCGCATTTATAAAACAGATCGCAAACAGAATTGGAAGTAGTACCCATATATACTGCTCGCGCAATCGATTCCTGGAGTGCAGAACTTTTTCGACGATATTCATAGCATTCGGCGAGAACAATGTGCTTAGGCTTCCTTTGGATTCTTCTTCAGAATCTATTAATGAAGCCTGAAAGGCAATTTTGTTTCAGCTTCGAGTCGGAGGCAAGATTTTTGCCTGAAAACAAGTAGAGTTTAATGCCTTATTTTTCTTTGACGAAGTTAGCAATCACCGAACCAATCATTACAATGAACGCGCCAACTACGATTAGCATCAAGAAAATTAACAATTGTTTTCTGGAAACCAGACGACCAGTCACATCAAGCTGATCGTCTCCGCTTACTTTGTATAGAAGTCCGCCATAACCGAGATTTTCCTTGCTCAGCTTCTCATATATTCGACCTGTGGTATCTACATATTCTCTTAATTTTTTCAGCATCTCCGGAAGCGTCTTCTGAACCAGATCATCGTAATACTCTCTAAGCTCGGATTCCTCTTTGCTGTTATCCATGGCTGACAGGGTAACCTGAATTTCAGCAATTTCCTCCTCATTATCAACTGCTTTTTTTTGATTTTCCAAAATCTGCTCTATCAATTGCTGTCTAAATTCCTTGTCCGAACTCTCTTCCGTCAAATCAATTAGACGCGTGATAAAATCACCGCCGAGTTGCGGAATTGCGGTACTCCCACCGCCAGACTGGCCTGCAACATCGGTGCTTTCAAGTCTTTTGTTTTCATAAGTTTTTAGTGTTTTTTCTATTAACTCTGCTTGCCTCAGAGAGAATTTTGTTTGCCTTTCCAAACGCTGAAGTTTGTATCGATAGTACATAGCCACGACTTCTTCATTTTTTGCAATGCCTAGCTCCTGTAGAGGGGTAAACATCTGATTCAAGTCGTAATTGACGATATCTTCAATTACCTTTTTCAAGTCAGGCAAACTATAGCCACTAATTTTATCTGTAACCACACGCCCATTTGGCTTCTCAAGTAACTCGTCAATATTCTGGTTTATCCGCGCCACGTTATCCCGGATCAAGTCAAAGGCAACCATATAATCCAGGTTAGCGAACCGCTCCTGATCGAACATTTTGCTGGAATATAACGCAATATCCAGATTCGCCACGCCGTCGTCTTCGATAGCTTTGGTCGTCCATACCCGCGGTACATCCAGGAGCACCTTATTAATAATATTTTCGGGCAAATCTATTGATCTGTGAGGGGTAAAGGAAATTCGAGCAGACCTTACAGATGCCTGCTGTAGTTCGATCTTCATTTTTTCCTGTAACTGATTCACCTCCTCTACGGAAATGTTCTTACGCTCAATAGCCATCTGATACTTGTTAATTATAAGATTGTAATCTGGCGCATAAGGGTGAATCGTAAAACTCTGTACGAAGTCGTGCTCCGGTATACCGTAGGCTTCCAATTGATTCTGGTCGTAAACAAGTGAGAGCACTTTGGGGCCGACCACGTCTGCAACACGAAAAGGTGATCCATTCGGGTACTCGCCCTCTTCGACTCCCTTGAATGTGAACTGGATAATTCTCGAATAGGTATACGCTTTCGGATTTGCCAAGTACATTATTACCCAGGCACCCCAAAACATTGCTGTAATCAGTAATACACTGATCAGGACAACTCGGCGGGTGGCCCAGATTCTTTTAAAAAGATCCCTTAAATCAATATCATCAGATTGCCCATATGAATCATATGGTAGGGGTGGGCGAGGATTTGAATCTTGCACTTCATCTCCATAGAGGAAACTGTTTCGGCGCGGGATTATATCAGACAACCTTCCAGGCAATAGGGAAAGATATTTCCGAACTCAAGACGGTCAGCGCGCCGATTAAATCACAAATACCCCTTTACAAACAAACGATTAACCGACAATTGCAACTGCTTCTTCAATCTACCGGTTCAATTTACACATATGTTACAGAAAGCCCGGCGTCGAAGACAAAACCGGCTCCTTGTCAACCCCACTGCGGCGTGTTGCTTTCTGTGTCCCGCTTGCCCATCATTGGCCGTTTACCTCATCGCCACTGCCTTCCATGGAAACCATCTCTATCCGGGGCGCAAGAACCCACAATCTCAAGTCTGTCGACCTGGACCTGCCCCGCGACAAGCTGATCGTCATCACCGGCCTTTCGGGAAGTGGTAAGTCCTCACTTGCATTCGACACCCTGTACGCTGAGGGTCAGCGCCGCTATGTGGAGTCTCTTTCCGCCTACGCCCGGCAATTTCTGTCGATGATGGAAAAGCCGGACGTCGACCATATCGAAGGCCTCTCCCCTGCCATCTCCATCGAGCAGAAATCCACCTCCCACAACCCCCGCTCGACAGTGGGCACCATTACCGAGATCTACGACTACCTGCGACTGCTCTACGCCCGGGTCGGCGAGCCCCGCTGTCCGGATCATAATCTTCCCCTGGCGGCGCAGACCATCAGCCAGATGGTGGACCAGGTGCTGGCCATGCCGGAGGACAGCCGCCTGCTGCTGCTGGCGCCGGTGATTCGGGATCGGAAAGGGGAACACCTGCACGTCTTTGACCAGTTGCGCGCCCAGGGATTTGTCCGGGCCCGGGTCGACGGCCGGGTGGTGGAACTGGATGAGATTCCACCCCTGGAGAAGAACAAAAAGCACAATATCGACGCCGTGGTCGATCGCTTCAAAGTCCGGGCCGACCTGGGTTTGCGCCTGGCGGAATCCTTTGAAACGGCCCTGGGCCTGTCCGAGGGCATTGCCCTGGTGGCGCCCATGGACAGCGACTCCGCCTTCAAGGAACAGCTGTTTTCCGCCCGTTTCGCCTGCCCGATCTGCGACTACAGCATCAGTGAACTGGAACCGCGGCTGTTTTCCTTCAATAACCCGGCGGGCGCCTGCCCCACCTGCGACGGCCTCGGAGTCAAACAGTTTTTCGATATCGATCGGGTGGTTCAGCACCCCCAGGCCACCATTGCCGAGGGCGCCATTCGCGGCTGGGACCGGCGCAATTTCTTCTATTTCAATATGTTGACCTCGCTGGCGGACCACTATGGCTTTGCTATCGACACGCCCTATGACCAGTTGTCCTCCAGGGACCAGCAGGCGATCCTGTTTGGCAGCGGCGATCAGGACATCAGCTTCAATTACGTCAATGAAAAGGGCACGGTATTCAAACGCAAGCACCGGTTCGAGGGCATTATTCCCAATATGGAACGCCGCTACCGGGAGACCGAGTCGACATCGGTTCGCGAGGACCTGGCCAAGTACCTGAGCACCCAGAGCTGTCCCGAGTGCCAGGGCCACCGGTTGCGCAAATCCGCCCGCCACGTCTACGTCGACGAGCAGACCCTGCCGCAGGTCACCCGTCAACCGGTGGGAGAACTGGCGGACTACTATGCCGGGCTGAAACTCCGGGGTCGCAAGGGTGAAATCGCCGACAAGATTCTCAAGGAAATTCGCGAACGCCTGCACTTCCTGGTGGATGTCGGCCTAAACTACCTGACCCTGGACCGCAGTGCCGAAACCCTGTCCGGCGGTGAAGCCCAGCGCATTCGCCTGGCCAGTCAGATCGGCGCCGGCCTGGTGGGAGTCATGTACATCCTCGATGAACCCTCCATCGGCCTGCACCAGCGGGACAACGAGCGGCTGCTCAATACCCTGACCCGGTTGCGGGACCTGGGTAATACCGTCATTGTCGTCGAACATGACGAGGAAGCCATACGCAATGCTGATCATGTAATCGACATCGGCCCCGGCGCCGGTGTCCATGGCGGCCGGGTAATCGCCCAGGGGCGAGTCGCCGATATCGTTGCCAGCCCTGAGTCCATCACCGGCCAGTACCTCTCCGGTCAGGTGGCCATCGATATCCCGAAAAAGCGCACGTCACTGTCCAAAAGCAAAATCCTGAAGATCCTTGGTGCCGCCGGCAACAACCTGCAGGCAGTCGATCTGGAACTGCCCATCGGCCTCTTTACCTGTATCACCGGTGTCTCCGGCTCCGGTAAGTCCACCCTGATCAACGAGACGCTCTACCCCCTGGCCGCCACCGCCCTGAACAAGGCCAGCACCCTCAAGGCGGCACCCCATAAAAAGGTGGAGGGACTGGCCCTGCTGGACAAGTGTGTCGACATCGACCAGAGCCCCATCGGCCGCACGCCCCGGTCCAATCCGGCCACCTACACCGGCATTTTTACGCCGATCCGCGAACTGTTTGCCGGCACCCAGGAAGCCAGGTCCCGGGGTTACAAGCCGGGTCGCTTTTCTTTCAACGTCAAGGGTGGTCGTTGCGAGGCCTGCCAGGGAGACGGCGTTACCAAGGTGGAAATGCATTTCCTGCCCGACATCTATGTCTCCTGTGATGTCTGCGCCGGCAAGCGCTACAACCGGGAGACCCTGGAGGTCCGCTACAAGGGCAGCACTATCCACCAGGTCCTGGAAATGACAGTGGAGGACGCCCGGCAATTCTTCGATGCGGTGCCTTCTATCGCCAACAAGCTGCAGACCCTGATGGACGTCGGTCTGTCCTATATCAAGCTCGGCCAATCGGCCACCACCCTGTCCGGCGGCGAGGCCCAGCGGGTCAAGCTCAGTCGCGAACTGTCCAAACGGGATACCGGCCGAACCCTCTATATCCTCGACGAACCCACCACCGGCCTGCATTTCCACGACATCCAGCAACTGTTGAAAGTCCTGCACCGGTTTCGCGACCACGGCAATACCGTGGTGGTGATCGAGCACAATCTGGACGTGATCAAAACCGCCGACTGGATTGTCGACCTGGGGCCCGAGGGCGGCTCCGGTGGCGGCCGCATCATCGCCACCGGCACCCCGGAACAGGTGGCTGCCAACAAGGGCTCCCACACCGGGCGATTCCTGAAGGCCATTCTCAAGAATTGAGACTGACGGCGACATCGAAGGTCAACGCCGCCGCATTGACTCCCGTTTCGGGTTAAACTCTGCGCCCTATGGAGATCTACCTGGTGGGCGGCGCGGTCCGCGACAAGTTACTCGGCTACCCCTGTTCCGAACGGGACTGGGTGGTGGTTGGCGGCACCCCGGACGCCCTGGCGGCCCGTGGCTTTCGGCCGGTGGGCAAGGATTTCCCGGTGTTCATCGACCCGAAAACCGGCGAAGAGTATGCCCTGGCCCGCACCGAGCGCAAGACCGGTCCCGGTTACAAGGGCTTCCAGTTTCATGCCGACCAGGCAGTCACCCTGGCGGAGGACCTGTTGCGGCGGGATCTGAGCATCAACGCCATGGCCGAAGCCGCCGACGGCCGGCTGATCGACCCCCACGGTGGCCTGGCAGACCTGGAGGCCAGAACCCTGCGCCATGTCTCCCCGGCCTTTGCCGAAGACCCCCTGCGGGTGCTGCGGGTGGCGCGGTTTGCCGCCCGCTACCATCACCTGGGCTTTACCGTTGCCGACGAGACCCTGGCGCTGATGTCGCAACTGAGCGCCAGCGGCGAACTGGAACACCTGGTGCCGGAGCGGGTCTGGCTGGAAACCGAAAAGGCCCTGAGCGAGCGATCGCCACAGGTCTTTGTTCAGGTGCTCAAAGACTGTGGCGCCCTACAGGTACTGTTTCCGGAGGTGGACCAACTGTTCGGCATTCCCCAGCGGGCCGACTACCACCCGGAAATCGACACCGGCATTCATCTACTCATGTCACTGGAACGGGCAGCGATGTTGTCGGACGACACCCGGGTCCGGTTCGCCGTGCTGGTGCACGACCTGGGCAAAGGCAGCACTTCCCCCGACATCCTGCCCCGGCATATCGGTCACGAGGAGCGGGGTATCCCCCTGGTACAGGCCTTCTGCGACCGCTTCCGGGTGCCCAACAATTATCGGGAACTGGCGCTCCCGGTCACCCGGTTGCACCTGCTCTGTCACAAAACCTTTGAACTGCGGCCGCTGACTATCCTGAAAATATTCAAATCCCTGGATGCCTTCCGTCATCCGGACCGGCTCGATCCTTTCCTGTTTGCCTGCGAAGCCGACGCCCGGGGCCGGTTGCATTTTGAGGACAGGGACTATCCCCAGTCTCGCTGGCTGAGGCAGGCCTTTGAGTCCATCAGGACAGTGACTGCCGGGGAATTTATCGACAGGGGTCTGACCGGCCAGCGCATTGGCGAGGCCATCGATCGCCGCCGGGTTGAACTCATTGCTGAACTGAGACAGGCCGATGGCCACTAGCCTTCCCCAAATCCTGCCTGCCGATAAGGTCCCCGACACCGAAGAAAAAGTCGCCCTGGTCACCGGTGCCGGCCGCCGCATTGGCGCCGAAATTGCCCGGCAGCTCCACGGTTGCGGCTACCGCCTCGCCCTCCACTGCCGCCGGTCGATATCCGAGGCCCGGGCTCTGGCCGATGAGTTTAACCGTTGCCGCCCCGGCAGCGCCGCCGTGTTCCAGGGTGAGCTATGCCAGATCCCGTCGGTGCAGGCCATGGCCGAACAGATTCTCGGCCACTTCGGCCGGGTCGATGCCCTGGTCAACAACGCCTCCAGCTTCTACCCGACTCCTCTTGAATCGGCCAGCGAAGACCAGTGGCATGAACTCATCGGCAGCAACCTCATGGGACCCTATTTTCTGTGCCGGGCTCTGGCGCCAGGCCTGAAAACCCGGGCCGGCAGCGTTGTCAATATTGCCGATATCCACGCCCGGCAGCCCCTGAGAAACCACAGCATTTACTGCATTGCCAAGGCCGGCAATGTCATGCTCACCAAAAGCCTGGCACTGGAGCTGTCACCGGCGGTTCGGGTCAATGGCATCGCCCCCGGAGCCATTCTCTGGCCGGAAGCCGGTTCAGCCGCGCAGGCAATCCCGGGCGCCACTGCCGGCGCCGGACTCAGCGAATCCGCGAAGCAATCCATCCTCGACCAGGTGCCGCTACAGCGTACCGGCTCGCCGGCGGATATTGCCGGGCTGGCCCGGTTTCTGATCGTCGATGCCGGTTATCTCACCGGCCAGATCATCGCCGTCGACGGCGGCCGCTCCAGCAGTTTTTAAGGGCATTCGCGCGCTTGACCCAGATCAAGTGCCGGTGCGATTTGCCCGTCATCTCCCTTGAATAGTGGTTGTTCGCACCTATTTATAACTGTGCCCGTTACTATTTATTTGGAGGTGTATTGTGAGTTTGATTCCCAGAGGCAGTTTCTATGATATGGACAAGTTTTTTGACGATTTCTGGTCGCCCATGCGTCGCGAAAGCACCTTCACCGGTGACTTTTTCGCCCCCCGGGTCGATGTCAAGGAACTGGACAACCAGTACCAGATCAGCGCCGAATTGCCCGGCGTGAAAAAAGAGGACGTGAGTGTCACCCTGGATGAAGGCATACTCACCATAGAGGCCGAATGCAAGGATGAAACCAAGGAGGAAAAAGGCGGCAAGATCATCCGTCAGGAGCGACGCTATGGCAAGTACAGCCGCAGCTTCAATCTCGGCGGCGATGTCAAGGAAAAGGATATCAAGGCCACTTTCAAGGATGGCATTCTCACCGTCAGTGCTCCCAAGGTGGCACCAGCCGTGCCGGAACAGCGGCGCATTGAAGTGAAGTGACCCTGTCAACCATGACGCTATGGCCGGGATTTTGTTTCCCGGCCATAGCGTCATCGGCAGCGGCGCCCGCCTGCAACCCGAACAGCCTTTGATCCTCTAACAGGGTGTTGAAAAAGTCGTCCTAACTTTTTCAACCCTCGCAAATGATAAATTTGATTTTTCGTTTGCTCACAAGATCAATGAGTTACCTGTTATTGATTTTGCCGGCACCTTCATGTGCCGGACCAAGCCGCACAAAAAGCGGTGTATTTCGACAGCCTGCTAAAATGAACGTCGGCAACCGCAAATATCGGCAAGCCCTGGCGACTCAACTGGCAACCAAACCGGATATGCCCTGTCGAAGCAATTGTGCTGGAGAATTTATGACCAAAGTCAGTCTGAAAACCCTGGAAGCCACCCTGCGCTCTCGCCAGCAGGAACTCATGACGCGCCTTTCCCAGGTCCAGAAAGATGTCACGGCGGCTCATTCCGCCGACTGGTCCGAGCAGGCCCAGGAACGCCAGAATGACGAGGTCATGGAAGCTATCGGCAACGAATCCCGCATCGAACTGGGCCGTATCAACCGCGCCCTGGAGCGAATTGAACAGGGAGAGTACTGCTACTGTCGCAATTGCGGCGAAGAAATCCCCCTGGAACGCCTCGCCGCCGTTCCCTACACCGACCTGTGTATCCGCTGCGCCAGTCGCTAGCGTCTGTCGGCGCTTGACCGGCACTGCCGGCCATTGACTTTCACCTCGGGTCTATCGTACTTTTCCTTAGCGATGCTTTTTTGTCTGCCCGACCGGTTGTGACACACCTGCTCAGGGCACGAATCACCGGCAAATAACGCACTCGGAGCCAATCCCCCGGATATTTCCAGCACGCCCACCGCCGGCTGTGCCGGTCAATCGGGACACACATCACCTGCGACGGGACCGCCCGACGGAAAACCCGCCGACCACCTGCTCACTAATGGAAGCACCAATGACTGACCAATTTTCCGCATTGCAAGAAAAAATCCGGCTTCTGGGCGGGTTACTGGGCAATACCATTCGCGACGCCGAAGGCAAGGAGCTTTTCAGCAAGGTAGAAACCATCCGCCGCCTGTCCAAATCCGCACGGGCCGGCAACACTGAGGACAGTGAAAAACTGACCCAGGAACTGGTATTGCTCAATGGTGGCGAACTGACGCCGGTGGCACGGGCCTTCAGCCACTTTCTGAACCTGGCCAACATTGCCGAACAGCACCAGACGGTCTCCGCCAATGACGAAGACCAGAATCCCCTGCGCCACCTGGAGCAGGTCTATTCCGAATTAAAGGACAGCGGCCTGCCGAAGGAGACCATCGCCGATGCGCTGGCGCGCCTCAAGATAGAACTGGTACTGACCGCCCACCCCACGGAAATCACCCGCCGCACCCTGATCCACAAGTACCGGGAGATCAACAATTGCATCGCTGCTCTCGACAGTTCCGGCCTGGCCGCGGCCCGGCGGGAAGAACTGGAAACTCGCCTGCGTGAACTGATCGCCCAGGCCTGGCATACCGACGAAATCCGGCGCATCCGGCCGACGCCCATCGACGAGGCCAAGTGGGGCATGGCGGTGGTGGAAAACTCTCTCTGGGAGGCAGTGCCGCGCTTTCTGAAGCAACTGGAGGTTATCCAGCGCAACAAGGTCGGCCGCAGCCTGCCCATCGAAGCCACCCCGGTCCGGTTCGTTTCCTGGATGGGCGGCGACCGGGATGGCAATCCCAACGTCACAGCCGAGGTCACTCGCAAGGTGATCCTGCTCGGCCGCTGGAAAGCCGCGGACCTGTATATGAAGGATCTGCAGGACCTGTCCCAGGAACTGTCCATGTCCCGTTGCAATGACGACATCAGGGCCATTGCCGGTGACAGCGACGAGCCCTACCGTGTCGTTCTGCACAAATTGGAGGCCAAACTGGAAAGAACCATGGTCGCCCTCTGTGATGAACTCGAGGGTCGCAAGGCCAGCGAGAATGACATCATTCATTCCCGGGATGACCTCTGGCAACCCCTCCACGCCTGTTACCAATCCCTGAAAGAAATGGGCATGGAGATCATCGCCGAGGGCCTGTTGAAAACCTACATGCAGCGGGTTCGCTGTTTTGGCGCCCACCTGGTGCGACTGGACATTCGCCAGGAGAGTGGCCGTCACCGCCAGGCACTGTCGGAATTGACCCGCCACCTGGACCTGGGCGATTACGCCGAATGGAGCGAGGATGAGCGCCAGCAATTCCTGCTTCGGGAATTGCAGAACAAGCGGCCCCTTACACCCCACAGTTGGCAGCCCTCGGCGGACGTTCGAGAGGTGCTGGATACATGCAAGGTCATAGCCGGCCTGCCCCGGGAAGCTCTGGGAGCCTATGTGATTTCCATGGCCAAGGTGCCGTCGGACGTGCTGGCGGTTAAGTTGCTGTTGAAAGAGGCCGACTGCCCGTTCTCCATGCCGGTGGCACCCCTGTTCGAGACCCTTGACGACCTCAATAATGCCGGCAAGGTGATCGATAACCTTTTGAGTGTCGACTGGTACAAGGAGGAAACCGGCGGCCGTCAGATGGTCATGATCGGCTACTCGGATTCCGCCAAGGACGCGGGCGCCATGGCGGCCTCCTGGGCCCAGTACCGGGCCCAGGAGACACTGATCAGGGTCTGTGATGACCGGGGTGTCGAACTGACCCTGTTCCACGGGCGCGGCGGCACCATCGGTCGCGGTGGCGCCCCGGCCCACGCTGCGCTGCTGTCCCAGCCCCCCGGGACCTTGCGCAGCGGCCTGCGGGTAACGGAGCAGGGCGAGACCATACGCGTCAAACTGGGTATGCCGGACCTGGCAGTCAACACCTTCAATCTCTATACCAGCGCCATTCTCGAGGCCAACCTGCGACCGCCGCCGGAACCCAAACCGGAGTGGCGCCAGGTAATGGACAAGCTCTCGACCCGGTCCTGCGCCGAGTTTCGCAAGACTGTCTACGAAAACCCGGATTTCACCCCCTATTTCCGCGCCGCCACCCCGGAGTCGGAACTGGGCAAGCTGCCCCTGGGCTCGCGCCCGGCAAAACGGCGTCCTGAGGGCGGCATCGAGAGCCTGCGGGCCATTCCCTGGATTTTTGCCTGGACCCAGAACCGGCTGATGTTGCCCGCCTGGCTCGGCGCCGGCGCCGCTCTGGGCGAAGTGGTAAAACAGGGCGGCAAGGCCGAATTGGAAGCCATGTGCCGGGAATGGCCGTTCTTCTCCACCCGACTGGGCATGCTGGAAATGGTCTACGCCAAGACCGATATCGGTATCGCCGAATACTACGACAAGCGCCTGGTACCCTCGGCCCTTTGGCCCCTCGGGCAGTACCTGCGCCAGCAACTGGCCCGGGATATCGAGGTGGTGCTGGCCATTACCAATGACGGCCATCTGATGGCCGATGACAAGTGGAACCAGAAAGCGGTGGAAATGCGAGGCATCTACACCGACCCCCTCAATGTCCTGCAGGCAGAACTGCTGATTCGAGTGCGGCAGCGGCCGGACCCGGAAGTTCAGCGAGCGCTGCTGGCCACCGTTGCCGGTATTGCCGCCGGCATGCGTAATACCGGTTGATTCGAAGAGGCGGCTAGTAGTTAGCGGTTTATTGGATCGCCACGCTGCGCTCGCGATGACTTTTTCGATGTTTGCCAAGAGGGCCGACAACGAACACCGTCATTGCGAATGAAATGAAGCAATCCAATAAACTCCAACGGGAAATACCAATTTAAATAACAAAGGGAAAATCCGGCATGGAAAGGAATCCGGCCATTTATATTCTTTCGAATCAGTATCAGGGCACGCTTTATATCGGTGTCACCAGCGATCTGATCAAGCGAATATGGCAGCACAAGGAGGGTGTAATCGAGGGCTTCTCCAAAAAGTACGGCTTGAAGCGACTGGTCTATTTCGAACAGTTCGAAGACATGGCGGGTGCCATTCAAAGGGAGAAACAGCTCAAGACGGGCTCCAGGGCCAAAAAGGTCGCATTGATCGAATCCACCAATCCGGACTGGTGCGATCTCTACTCGAAGATTGTTGGATAAAAGAATACTGCTTTATTGGATCGCTCGGCTTTGGCATCCTGCGTCGCCCTACTACCTACATCCCTGTAGGCATTCACCGGATTCACGAAGACGAGGTCGATGATTGTGGCAGGCCAATGGCTTTGGACGGTATAAACCAGCCATTGGCCAAAATGCCTCGTGGATTCTAAGAAATGCTTTTTATTGGATCGCCACGCTACGCTCGCGAAGACGTTGTCTATGATTGCTAAGAGTTCCGACAAGGAACGTCGTCATTGCGAACGCAGTGAAGCAATCCAATAGAGAATCAATCCGATAAATCCGTTTTCAGCTTTCCAGATTGCCGGCGGTGAATGGCCTTTACTACGCCTCGGCCCGGGAAATCTGTTGCCCGCGCCAGACAAAATCCACAGGCCAGATTTTCTGACGGGACTGGTCGTAGGCCTGCCATAGTTGCGAGTAACTCAACCCCGTTTCCGGATGGATGTCATCGGGCGCGAGTTGCGCCAGAGGCAGCAACACAAACGCATTGTGCAGGATCTCTGGCCGGGGCAGGCGCACCCCGTCGACAACACCGGCCAGTGCATCGTAGGTAAGGATATCGATGTCCAGGGTACGGGCGCTGAACCTGGGCCCGTCCCGAAGACGGCCGTTGGCGTTTTCGATCTCCCGCAGGCAATGGCCCAGCGCCGCAACACTCAGGTCGGTGTCAATGGCGACCACCAGGTTATAAAAGCTGTCCCCCTCGAAACCCACCGCCTCGCTTTCATAGACCGAGGAAAAGCGCACATTGGCAAACCTGCTGTCGAGGGTATCCAGCGCCGCCGCAATGTGGCGCTCCCGGTCGATATTGCTGCCGATACTGAGCAGAACCCTGGCCACTAGCCGGCCTCGCTGCTCTTACTGGCGGAGCCGTCGACGGCTTTGCTGCCGCGCTCAATCAGAATGCCCACATCCCTGGCACCCCGCAGGGCGCCGGGCTTGCTGACCCGCAGCCGCAGCCAGGGCACATTGAACTCGGCCTGCACCAGACCGGCAATTTCCTCGGCCATGCGCTCCACCAGCAGAAACCGGCTCTGCTCGATAAAACCGATCAGGCGCTTGGCCACGGCCTTGTAATCCAGGGCATGGGCGATGTCGTCGGTGGCTGCTGCCTGGCGAATATCCGCCGCCATCTCCAGGTCGAGGCTGATGGTCTGCCGCACCTCCCGCTCCCAGTCGAAAATACCGATGATGGTATCGATGCGCAGGTCACGAATGTAAACGATATCCATGGTGAATCCTTACGGGGCGTTATTGCTTGGGGGCATCAGGATTGCCCAGGGGCGGCAGGGTATCCATGGGCCAGCGGGGAATGGCCCGAATGGCCAGGTCGTCGTGTTGCCCGGCCAGCAAGCGCTGGCAACCGGCATAGGCAATCATGGCGCCGTTATCGGTACAGAACTCGTTCCTGGCGTAGTAGACTCGCGCCCCCTGCCGGGCCAGGGCCGCCTCCAGCTTATTCCGCAACCGGCGATTGGCGGAGACGCCACCAGCGATCACCAGGGTCTTCATGCCGGTCTGGTCCAGGGCCCGGCGGCACTTAATCACCAGGGTATCAACCACCGCCTCCTGAAAGGCACAGGCGATATCGGCCACGGTCTGCTCGTCCGGCAGGACAGCGTCACCCCGGTGTTCGGCCACGGTGTTGAGGGTAAAGGTCTTCAGCCCGGAAAAGCTGAAATCCAGACCAGGACGGTCGGTCATGGGCCGGGGAAAACGAAAACGGTCGGGATCGCCCCGTTCCGCCAGTCGAGCGATTTCCGGACCGCCGGGGTAGTCCAAGTCCAGCATCTTGGCGGCCTTGTCAAAGGCCTCGCCGGCGGCGTCATCCAGGGATTCGCCGAGAATCTCATAGCGGCCGATACCCGCCACCGCCACCAGCTGGGTGTGGCCGCCGGATACCAGTAGCGCCACAAAGGGAAAATCCGGCGGTTCGGTCTCCAGCATCGGCGCCAGCAGATGACCCTCCATGTGGTGAACACCAATGGCGGGGATGTTCCAGGCATAAGCCAGTGAACGACCGACAGCACCTCCCACCATCAGCGCGCCCACCAGCCCGGGGCCAGCAGTGTAGGCAATGCCATCGATCTGCTCTCCGGTGCAGTTGGCGTCAGCCAGGGTCTGGCGGATCAGGGGCAACAGCTTGCGCACGTGATCCCGCGAGGCCAGTTCCGGCACCACGCCGCCGTAGTCAGCGTGCACCGCCACCTGGCTGTACAGGGTATGGGCCAGCAACCCGGCCTGGCTGTCGTAAACGGCGACGCCGGTTTCATCGCAGGAGGTTTCAATGCCGAGCACTCTCATGGCGTTACGCCGGCCTTTTCGGGAAGATAATCAGGGACCGGGGATAATAATAGTGAAACGGCGACATAACCACCCCGGATTCAGGGCGTTAACAGGCGCTGACAAAATCTTTGCAACAGCAGTTTGATATGTATAGAATACGCGCCCCTAGAGGCTGGAGCGCCAGGCCGGTGACTGCTTACACCGCCAGGCAGCAGCCAAAACCAAATTGAATACGGGAATAGAGGATCAATGCCTTCAGTACGTCTTAAAGAGAACGAACCTTTTGACATCGCCCTGCGCCGCTTCAAGCGGTCTTGTGAGAAAGCCGGTATCCTGGCCGAAGTCCGCCGCCGGGAGTTTTACGAGAAGCCCACCTGGGCTCGCAAGCGCAAGGCCGCCGCCGCTGTCAAGCGCCACGCCAAAAAAGTTCAGCGCGAATCCCGCAAATTCGTGCGCATGTACTGATCCAGCATTGATGTCCCATCGAAAACGCCGACCCCGATCGGCGTTTTTTCGTTAGGGAGCAGGAACGTACGCGCCGGAAGGCATCTGCCCTGCTTGTTACTATTATTAACCCGCCAAGCTTTTATTCAGGGTTAATGCGGCACATGGGCGTGCCGCCATTGGCCGAAGGCCAATGCAATCCCTTAAAATACAAGGAATTTCTTAATACAAGAAACGTCGCACAGTTACGCCAGAATTCTTAGGGGGCGCAACTCAATAGGCAGGAAGCCAATTTAGTTGCCGGGTTAATAATTCGTCCGGCCATAAAGCCGCGAAACCAGCCACGAGGAACACACTCCATGACCAATGCCAGCCTGAAAAGTCAGATTACCGAGGCCATGAAAGACGCCATGCGCGCCAGGGAGAAGGAAAAACTGGGCGCCATTCGGCTGATCCAGTCGGAAATCAAGCGCATTGAGGTGGACGAACGCATCGAGCTGGACGACACCCGGGTGCTGGCGGTACTGGACAAGATGCTCAAGCAGCGTCGGGACTCCCTCAAGCAGTTCACCGACGCCGGTCGCCAGGACCTGGCCGACAAGGAACAGGCGGAAATCGAGGTTATCCAGACCTTTATGCCGACGCCCCTCACCGAGGCCGAGCTGGAAAACCTGGTGGCGGCGGCTGTCGCCGAATCCGGCGCCGAATCGATGAAGGACATGGGCAGGGTGATGGCCATTCTCAAGCCCCAGGTCCAGGGCCGGGCCGATATGGGCGTCATCAGCAAGGCGGTCAAGGCCAGACTCGGTTAAATTTTGAGCAC
>QJWQ01000085.1 GCA_003235325.1 Gammaproteobacteria bacterium
ATCAACAGATTATGCTGTACATATATACAGCATAAGGCAGCTTAAGAAAAGTGGTAATTAGGTAATCATTTGATTGGATTGCTTCTCTACGATCGCAATGACAAAACAGGCGCCACCAACACTGCAGCCCGTCATCTCGAGACATAAGGTGTCGTAGCGATCCAATTTATAAGAGCTAAATATAGAGAAAGAACCGCATTTTCCGGAAAAGCGTCCGGCTGTTCCACCAGTTTCCTTCAGGCAATAAAAAACCGAACCCGGATAGGCGGATTCGGTCATTTTTGTTGTTGAACTGCTTCCCTTCTTTGTTGGTTGTTGTCCCTCCAAAAAAGGAGCGACAAGGGTAGCGGTTTTCAGGATTGTCTGCAAGATGGATGCTGTCAGTATCGGAAAAGAATGAATATGCCCGGTCAGAAGGAAGTAAAATGGCCGAGAAGCCAGAGGTTAGAATCGATCCTCCACATTTCTCCCGGTGATTCCGGCCGGGTAGATTATGCTCCCGGTTTATAGCGGTCGTATCCTGCAAGGCAAACCAGTAACAGGCACACCACCAGAATGACGCCATAGGGCGGCAGGATCCAGGCGAGGAAACCGGACAGAGCAACCACCAGTCCGCCAACCCAGTGATAATGTGACTTGACATTCAATACGCACTTTAGAAACAGGCTCTGGGTAATCAGAAACAGAGCTGGTCCACCGGCCACCATGAGGCCTGTCAGGAGGCTGGTATGACCTGTCGGGTGGTGAATTATTTTCTCGTTCCCGACAGCCAATACAATGAGCCCGGCAACCATTGTAATCACGGCGTTCATCGCATAGCGGCTAACGCCAACCGGATCCACGGTATGCTTTATGTGGTGTTCGGCGTGCTGTTGCGCTGACCCGAAGGTCATGGCCCACAATGACACGGTGATCAGCATCGCCAGAACACCCGTGACAACGGTCATGGGATCCATGGGTGCTTGCGCAAGCGAGATTCCGGACATCAACACCGTTTCACCCAAGGCGATAATCAAAAACAGGTTATATCGCTCCAGCATGTGGTCGGCATCAAAGGGCAGTTCCTGTGATTGCAGGCTCTTACCCGGTAGCGGATGAGCCAGAAAGGCACCCAGGAGTTCGATCAAAGCTGCAGCCGTCCACCAGAACAACCGCATCTCCGGGTCAGTGAGTGCGCCGACTATCCACAACGGCGTCGATACAAGCAACCAAACAAGTACCCTGATGAAATGTTCCCTGTAGTCCCTGTCGGGGGCATTAACGATGGTCCATGCAGTTCTGCCGATCTGGATAACCAGCAGCGGAATAACAAAGCTCCAGCTGGCTGCCGCGAATGCCTTGCTGATCGAGGCATTCATCAGCAATCCCAGAACAGTCACCGCCAGGACCATCAGGGATGAGGAAGTTCTGTGTACCGGAATCATGGTCGCGGCCCAGCTGGTGTAGGACCAGACTGTCAGGACCGCTATCAGCATGACGCCGGTCTCGATGGCGCCTCGCCATGACAGGTGTTCGGCCAGGTAATGAGAAAGCTGGATAAAGGCGAAAACAAAAATGAGATCAAAAAACAGCTCAATGGGGGCAACTTTGTATTCGTTTTCCGGTTGCGATGGCATTGCCATGATCTCCGTCTTATTGGGCAGCACGTAACTGTCTGATGTCTTTTACCGGCGGTGCTCCAAACAGGCGGGCATATTCCCGACTGAACTGCGACACGCTTTCATAGCCGACCTGAAGACCGGATGCCCCGGCATCCAGCCCCTCATTGAGCATTAACTGCCTGGCTTCCTGAAGCCGGAGATTCTTCAGGTATTGCAGGGGGCTCATGCCTGCCACGCTTTTGAAGTGCTGCCTGAACGTTGAAGGGCTCATATGCACCTGTTCAGCCAGAGTATCAATGGACACCGACTCGGCAAAATGCTGTTTAAGCCAGGCCATGGTCCGCGTTATCTGATGGCCGGATGAGCTGCTGGCATTCAGTGCCATGAAGGGTGGCCCGAACGGGCTGATCAGGACGCGAGCGATGATCTCCTGAATGACCAGGGGTGAAACGGTTGCAAGCAGCCTCGGCTCATCCAGCAGGGAAACCAGTCGATCAATGGCATCGAGCAGCTCCGGCTCAATGCTCCCCCTGGTCAGTGCGGTACCAGGTACGGACCTGGTGATGCGCGGCAGGTCCAGCCCGGTTGCGATCTGCAGGATAAGGCGCGGGTCGAGGTGCAGCATCATCCCCAGATAGGGTTCAGCAGGACTGGCCTCGGTCACCCGGGAGACGACAGGCAGATCTGCGGAAGCGAGCAGTGCCTCGCCGGCTTCATACTCGAACACGTCCTGGCCAGCGGTAACCCGCTTTTTGCCGGAAACCGTGATCGCCAGTCCCAGATCGTAGATACAGGGAATCGGCTGGGTGGTTGAGCTGCGGCGGTGGACTGAAAGGGCGGGGAGTGCTGTCAGGAAATCACCATCCGCCGGGGCCAATATCATTAGATGGCTGCGCAGCCTTTGCAGCGTATGCGCGTGCCGCTGATCCGGCTTGCCTGTTTTGATCATAGCGGTTGTCCGCTGATTTAACAGGGGAGTCATACTAGCGCAATTGTTCCCGGTATTGGCCTGTTTTGATGCGGTCTCATCATTTTAGGCAAAGATTAGCCCACTTTTGGCAAGAAAGCACCGGCCAGGAGAGAGATACTGATCCTGAAACTTTTGCCCGAGCACACAATCCGGGAACTTGGCAACCCGGCAGGCAAAGCAATCCCCGGCCTACTAGTGTTAACAGGCCCTAAACCAGAGTGACAGAAGGAGAACGACAATGAGCAGAATGTCCCAGGAGCGTATGCAGGCAGCCCAGGCCCAACTGAAAACCATTTCGGCAGAAGACTACGAGAAAGTAAAAGGATTGGCCGCGATCGTGAGACCGCTGCGCAGTGTGATTCACAAAACACCGGATGACCATGGCATGACCGGGTGGCAGGACCTGGTCATCCCGTCAGACGATGGTATACCGCTGGAAGCCTGGTACATCCCTGCCAAAGGGGGTGAAAGCAATAAACTGGTGATCTTTAATCACGCCTTACCCATGTGCCGGGCCGGCTTCCCCGGCCACCTCGGTGAACCCTGGAGCGGGTACGATGCCGTCGAGATCGATTTTGTTGTTCAGTACAAGCATCTCACCGATGCGGGCTATAACGTGCTCACCTATGACATCCGCAATCACGGCAACAGTGCCGCTGCCAACGGTGGCTTGAGCGGCATTGGACAATGGGAGTGGCGCGACTGCGTGGGCGTCAAGAAATATGTCGATAGCCATCCGGTGCTCTCATCAATGCAGGTCGCGCTCTACAGTCAGTGTATGGGTGGCAACTCCCAGTACCACGCGATTCATCGCCACCCCGAACTGTTTGAGAATGTGAAATGCATGGTCAGCCCCATGGTGGTCTCCATGGCGGCGATCTACGACGCATTCTCCGAGATTCAGGGTGTTCAGCAGTACCAGGAATTGATCGACCTTGAACTCCTCAAAATGGGCGCCTTTGTGGCCGCCGAAATGACACCGCACCTGTGGGCGGCCAGCGTCAAAATGCCCGTACTGATGGTCCAGGTGCTTGAAGATGCGTGGACCAGGAACCCTGAAGATGCACAGAAAACTTTCGACTTGCTGGGCAGCGAAGAGAAGGAACTGTTCTGGATTGAAAACACCCCCTATCGGTTCAGGGATGGCTACAACCACTTTGGCAGACATCCCGGCAAGGTGCTGTCCTTTCTTGAGAAGCACATGCAGTAATCGTGCTCAGTCAGGCAATCAAAATTCAACTGGAGGAAAACAACATGAAAAAGGTCAATTTCAAAAGCGCCAACGGACAGAATATCACCATCGCTGCGGTAATGAATTTTCCGGTGGGGTTTGAGGAAACTGGCTCCTACCCGGCCCTGGTGGTGGCGCACCCGGGCGGGGGCGTGAAAGAGCAAACCGCCGGTCTCTATGCACGAAAACTGGCTGAGCACGGTCTTGTGACCATCGCATTCGATGCCTCCTACCAGGGTGAAAGCAGCGGCGAACCCCGCCAACTGGAAAACCCCTATATCAGAACGGAAGATATCAGCGCGGTCATTGATTGCCTGACCACGCTGCCGTTCGTGGACGCCAACAGAATCGGCGCCATGGGTATTTGCGCCGGGGGAGGTTATACGGCCAATGCGGCGATCAATGACCGGCGGATAAAAGCCGTTGGCACCGTGAGCGCAGTCAACATCGGTTCCATGTTCCGCAATGGTTGGGAAAACAACATCAACGACGCGGATGCCATGCCGGCACTGGATGCGGGATCGAATGCTAGAACCTCTGATGCCAGTGGCGCCGGGATCGCAACAATACCGCTGGCGCCGCTGAACAAGGAGGACGCTCCGAATGCGGAACTCCTGGAGGCATGGGAGTACTATCATACCGATCGCTGCCAGTACCCGACCGCACCCGGGTACGCCACCGCACGCAGTCTCAACCAGATAATCACTTATGATGCGTATAACAAGGCAGAGGCCTTTTTGACACAGCCGTTGCAGATCGTCGCCGGCAGTGTTGCCGGCAGTAAGTGGATGAGTGACGAACTCTACAGCCGCGCTGCCAGCGCCAATAAAAATTTCCATATCGTGGACGGCGCCAATCACATGTCTTTGTATGATGTGCCGAACTACGTGGATGAGGCTGTCGGCGTGCTCGCGGAATTTTTCACATCGAATTTGTAATTCCGGTATTTTATTGACCCTGCATAAAAGCTTGCCGGATTAATACCTTGCGAAACTCGTTGTTTTTACCCCTCGGCTTCGGCAGCGTGCGCCAGCGCCGAGGGTGTCCGGCAGCCGACAATTGCCGGAGCTTCCCGGATCAACTCGTCATTCTTGAGAGCCGCCACCATAAAGAGCGCAAAATCGATGCGGCGAGTCAGATTGCTTTGGAGAATCGGGTCGCCCACATGCCGGCTCCACTCCGGCAGGCC
>QJWQ01000119.1 GCA_003235325.1 Gammaproteobacteria bacterium
ATCAATCTCGAAGTACGGTATTCATTTCTTATGGTTATCACCGTAACAACAGGAAAAATAACGAAATCCGGGCTCTTACAGTTCTGGAGATATCTTGCTATTTAATTTCCCAACTGGATAAAAATTATGTTTTTCAATGCATCAGGTTATAAAACCGCCGCTGGAATTTCACTGACAGGGGATCGCCCTTGCCGAGGGTGGTCAGGGTATCCAGAAACAGTTTGCGGGCCTCGCCGTCGCGGAATTGCAGATCCGTTTCCAGGACGGTGATCAGCAACTCCAGCGCTTCCTTGTAGCTCTTTTCCTGGGCGAACTGGACCGCCAGTTCCAGGGCGATCTCCATGTTGTCCGGGTCCTCGTTGAGGCGGGCTTCCAGTTGCTGGATCTCCGGGGTTTTGGCGGCCTGGACCGCCAGTTCCAGTTGCGCCGTCAGCTGTTCGTACATGTCGTCCCGGTCCGCCAGTTTGACAGCCTTGAGCACGGCTTCTGCCTCGTCGAAACGTTTCAGTTGCAACTGGCTCTGGGCCAGGGCCATGGCGATATCAGCCCGTTGCCGCGA
This sequence comes from Gammaproteobacteria bacterium, assembly GCA_003235325.1. Classification (GTDB taxonomy): domain Bacteria; phylum Pseudomonadota; class Gammaproteobacteria; order Pseudomonadales; family Porticoccaceae; genus SZUA-272. The sequence goes on from QJWQ01000119.1 coordinate 560, forward strand.
GTCCTCGTAGGCCTTGCGCAATTTCGGCAGGGCACCGGCGAAATCACCTTTCTGCATCAGCTTTTGGGCCTGCTCCAGCATCAGATCCCAGGGCTTGGGCAGGTGCTTTTCCAGCAGCTTGCGCACCGCCGATTCCGGCTGGGCCCCCTGGAAGGCGCCCACGGGCTGGCCGTCTTTCATCAGTATGACGGTGGGCAGGCTGCGAATGCCGAACTGGCCACTGATATCCGGCAATTGGTCGGCGTTGACCTTGGCTACCAGGAAAGCGCCGTTGTACTCCTTCACCAGCTTTTGCAGCACCGGCAGCAGGGCCTTGCAGGGGGCACACCAGTCGGCCCAGAAATCCACCAGCACCAGCCGGTTCATGGATTCGTCAATCAGGTAGTGCTGGGCGTTGTCGTAGGTGATATCGACGATGTTGTCAGTCATGGCTCAGGGCTCTGGATCAGGTCGGTCTAAGATAGGGATTTTGCGCAGATATACAAGGGGCTGCCCGGCTTTTACTGATCAACTCAGCCACCAGCAGGCAGAGGCGCCGACATCGACCCATCCATGCCACCGGCTGTCGAATCGGTCTCGGGCAGATGCTGCCGCTTGCCACCCATATCCCTGGCGATCAGCATGTAGATCGAGGGAATGACGAAGATGGTAAACAGGGTGCCGATGGCCATGCCCCCCACCAGCACCAGACCGATGGAATTCCGGGCCTCGGCGCCGGCGCCGCTGACCAGAGTCAGGGGAAAGTGACCGGCAACGGTAGCCACCGTTGTCATCAGAATCGGCCGCAGGCGGGTGATGGAGGACTCCCGCACCGCCGCCAGCTTGGATAAGCCTTTTTCCTGGAGCTTGTTGGCGAATTCCACCACCAGGATGCCGTTTTTCGATACCAGGCCGATCAGGGTCACCAGGCCCACCTGGGAGTAGATATTGAGGGTGGTGGTCCAGCCGTCGGTCCAGAAGGCCATGTTGGGATTGGGCATCTTCAGGAAGGTAAACACCAGGGCGCCGAACATGGCCAGGGGCACCGAGCCCGCCAGCACCACAAAGGGATCGCGGAAGGAGTTGAACTGGGCCGCCAGTACCAGGAATATCAGGGTCAGGGCCAGGCCGAACGCCGGCAGGAATTTGTTGCCCTCCCGGCGCAGTTGCCGGGACTCGCCGGTGTAATCGATGGCGTAATCGGAGGGAAGGATTTTGGCCGCCTCGTCCTCCAGAAAGCTGAGGGCGTCGTCCAGGGGCGCCGTGGCGACGCCGCTCAGCTTGACCGCGTTCATCTGCTGGAAGCGGTTGAGGGAGCGAGGCACGGTCTTGTCCTGCAGGGTGGCGACGGTGCTCAGGGGAATCATCTGGTCGTCGGGACCGCTGATATAAATATCCTTGAGCTGGCCTGGGGTCAGGCGATCGGAGCGCTTGACCTGGGGAATCACCCGGTAGCTGCGACCGTCGATATTGAAGCGGTTGACAAAGTTGCCGCCGAGCATGATGCCGACATCGGCCCCCACCTGGCGCATATCCAGGCCCAGGTCGGCCACCTTGTCCCGGTCAAACATAATCTCGGTCTCCGGCTGGTCGATCTTGGTGTCGATTTCCGGGGGAAAGGCGAACTTGCCGCTCTGAGCCGCCTTCATCCGCAGTATCTCGGCGAACTTGATGATCTCCGCCGGTTCCCGGGTGGAGGCCAGAATGAATTCCACCGGGAAGTCGCCTCCCCCAGGAAGTGCCGGCGGCGTGGTCGGAAACATGGAAATACCGGGTATTCGCGCCAGTTGCGCCTGGGTTTCCGGCATCAGGTCAAACACGGTGCGCTCGCGATCGTCCCAGGTACGCAATACCATGCCGCCGAAACCGGAATCCGGGAAAGTCAGCTGAAAGGTAAAATCGGTCTCGGGAAAACTGCTGAAGATGCGGTTGGCCTCGCTGGCGTAAATGCTGGCCTGCTCCATGGTGGCATTGGGGCTGCCCTTGACAATGCCAAACACCACCCCCTGGTCCTCGGTGGGCGCCAGTTCCGTGCTGGACATGTTGAACATGGGAATGGTCAGCAGGCTGACGAAGATCCAGACGACAAATACCGCGGGCCGGGCCGCCAGGGACTTGTCGAGCCAGTGGGTGTAATGGAATTTGATCCGTTCAAAGGCGTGAGCCGCGGTCCGGGCAAAGCCGTGCTCCTCGATATCCTGGGTCAGCAGCCGCGATGACATCATTGGCGACAGGGTCAGGGCGACAATACCGGAAATCATCACCGCTCCGGCCAGGGTAAAGGCGAACTCCTTGAACAATGAGCCGGTCAGGCCGCCCTGCAGGCCGATGGGCAGGTAAACGGCCACCAGGGTAATCGTCATGGCTATCACCGGGCCAATCAGCTCCCTGGCGCCCCTCAGGGCCGCCTCCACCGGGGTCTGGCCCTCGGAAATATGGCGTTCGACGTTTTCGACAATGACGATGGCGTCGTCCACCACCAGGCCCACCGACAGCACGATGGCCAGCAGGGTGAGCAGATTGATGCTGAACCCGAACAGTTGCATCAGAGAGGCGGCGCCGATCAGGGACAGGGGAATGGCAATCACCGGAATCAGCACCGAGCGAATCGAGCCGAGAAACAGGAAAATCACCACCACCACGATCATCAGGGTTTCGCTCAGGGTGGTCATCACCTCGATGATGGATTTTTCGATGTACTCGGTGGCGTCGTAGGCAATGCGGCCGTCGAGCCCCGAAGGCAGCGAACTCTCGATACTCGCCATTTCCTTGCGCACCAGCCGGATCACGTCCAGGGCGTTGGCGTTGGGCAGGGTCCAGATACCCATGAAAGTGGCCGTCCGTCCGGAGAAACGCACCTCGGTATCGTAGAACTGGGAACCCAGGACTACGTCGGCGACATCCTTGAGGCGAATGATGCTGTCGTTGTCCTTGCGCAGCACCAGTTCCTGGAATTCAGCCACCGTGGTCAGGTCGGTATTGGCCGACAGGTTGACCTGCACCAGGGAGCCCTTGGTGGCACCGACGGCGGCCAGGTAATTGTTGGCCGCCAGCGCTTCCCGCACGTCCGCCGGGGTAATGCCGTGGGCCGCCATCAGGTCCGGCTTCAGCCAGATACGCATGGCGTAGGTGCGCTCCCCCAGCACCTCGGCCCGTTGCACCCCTTCCAGGGCCGACAGCCGCGGTTGCACCACTCTCACCAGGTAATCGGTAATCTGGTTCTGCTGCAGGATGTCCGAGGTGAAGCTCAGGTAGGCGGAGGCAAAGACGCTGTCCGCCGACTGGACATTGATTGTCGGCACTTCCGCTTCCTGGGGCAGGTCGCCGCGAATTTGGCTGACCTTGCTGTTGATCTCCGCCAGGGCCTTGATCGGATCGTAGTTCAGTTCCAGGCGGACATTGATGGTGGACAGGCCCGGTTTGCTCTGGGAGGTGATGTAGTCGATGCCATCGGCGCCGGCGATGGCCCGCTCCATGGGTGTGGTAATAAAGCCCCGCACCAGTTCGGCGCTGGCACCGACATAGGCGGTGGTGACGGTGATAACCGCATTGTCATTGCGGGGGTACTGGCGCACCGTCAGGGTACTGATGGCCTGCACGCCGGCGATAATGATCAGCAGGTTGACGACCGTTGCCAGCACCGGTCTGCGGACAAAAATATCGGTAAATGCCTTCATCGATTGCGGGTCCGCTACTGGTCTTCCGGCGTCGGATCAATGCTGAAGTCCGGCACGACCTCGTTGTTGATGGCCACCGGCGCGCCGTTGAGCAGCTTGAAGACCCCGGCACTGGCGACGCTTTCCCCCGCCTTGACGCCGGCGGTAACCGCGACAAAGTCACCCCGGGTCTCACCCAGTTGCACAAATTGCTGCCGGGCGATCAATTGCCCCTCGGCATTTTTTTCCAGGACAAAGACAGAATCGCCGTAGGTGGCATAGGACACCGCGGTGACCGGAATGACGGTCACCCGGTCAGATTTTTCCAGGACCACCTGGACGCTGGCGAACATGCCCGGCAGCAACTTGCGGTCGGGGTTGACCAGGGTTGCCTGGACTCTGACGTTGCGGGTCAGGGCATCCACTTCGGCATCGATAGCGCTGACCTTGCCGACAAAGGTTTCCCCCGGCGCCGCGTCCGTCTTCACCCGCACCTCGAGCCCGGTCTTGAGCACAGCGAGGTTCTGCTGCGGCAGGTAAAAATTGACGAAGATGGGGTCCACGGCCTGCAGAGAGACGATGGGCTGGCCGACAGCCAGGTCCTGGCCGAGGTTGATCAGGCGAATACCCAGACGGCCGGCAAAGGGGGCGGTAACGGATTTTTTGTCGATGGTGGTGCGAATCCGGTCCCTCTCGGCCAGCGCCTGCAGAGACTGTGCCCGGGCGCTGTCGTACTCGGACTTGGAAACCAGTTTCTTGTCGATCAGTTCCGAAACCCGGGCCAGGTTGGCA
>QJWQ01000172.1 GCA_003235325.1 Gammaproteobacteria bacterium
GACCGGCTGATCTGCGGCAGCCACGTGCGCTGTGGACGTGACAGCCGCTATCGGGCCCTGGACATCGACCTGGGCGGTAAACTGGTTCGCAACGACCTGGTGGTCGGCCTCGATGAACCTGGCACTGAAGTGGAAGCCGACGGCTTGTTTCTTGTCGCCGGGGCCACACAGACCACTGAAAATGAACAGGCCGTCAGGTCAGAGCATATAGACAACCACGTGCGCATCGACCACAGGGCGCCCCGGGGCCGCAGCCGGGCATATTACAAGGGGTTGCTGGCGCGGGGTGGCCGCGGTGTTTTTAACGGCAAGCTCATCGTCCATCCCGGGGCGCAAAAAACCGACGCCCGGCAGGTCAATCACAACCTGCTGCTGTCCCGGGACGTGGAAATTGACACCAAGCCGGAACTGGAAATTTACGCCGACGATGTCAAGTGCAGCCATGGTTGCACCACCGGCGCCCTGGAACCGGACCAGCTGTTCTACCTGCGTTCCCGGGGCATCGACAGCCACGAGGCCAACAGCATGCTGGTGACGGCTTTTGCCCGGGATATCACTGAACGCATTGCCGACCCGGCTTTGCGCCGGATCGTCGAGAGCCGGCTGGATCCGGTGCTGCAGCAAGTGACCGTTAACGGGGAGGCCAAATGACCGGCACACCGACGGGGTTGAGTCAAGCCGCGACCAGCAACCGGCGGCCGATCGAGACGGCCCGGAACGATTTTCCAATCCTGGACCAGACCGTTGCCGGCAAGCCCCTGGTCTACCTGGACAATGCCGCCACCACCCAGAAACCGCGTCGGGTGATCGACAGTCTGCGGCACTACTACGAGCACGATAACGCCAACGTTCACCGCGGTATCCACGAACTCAGCGAGCGGGCCACCCGCCAGTACGAGTCCGCCCGGGACAAGGTGCGAGACTTCATCAACGCCGATGTCCGGGAAGAAATCATCTTTGTGCGTGGCACCACCGAAGCCATCAATCTGGTGGCCCAGAGCTATTTGCGGCCAATACTCGCCGCCGGCGACGAGATCCTGATCACCGAGATGGAACACCACTCCAACATCGTGCCCTGGCAACTGGTGGCGGAACAGACCGGCGCCCGATTGCGGGTGGCGCCCATCACCGACAGCGGTGAATTGCTGCTACCGACCCTTGCCGAGATGATCGGGCCGCGAACACGATTACTGGCGGTGACCCAGGTCTCCAATGCCCTGGGCAGCATCAACCCGGTGGCCGATATCGTTCGACTGGCCCATGAACAGGCTGTGCCGGTGCTGGTGGACGGTGCTCAGGCCGTGGGCCACATGCCGGTGGACGTTCGCGCCATCGGCTGTGATTTCTATGCCTTTTCCGGCCACAAGATGTACGGGCCCACCGGCATTGGTGTCCTGTACGGTCGTCGTGACCTGCTGGAAAAGATGCCCCCCTGGCAGGGGGGTGGCGAGATGATCCGCAGTGTCAGCTTCGAGAAGACCGAATACAATGTGCTGCCCCACAAGTTCGAGGCAGGAACGCCTCATATCGCCGGGGCCATCGGCCTGGGGGTGGCCATCGACTATATCGAGGACCTGGGCCGATCGGCAATCGAATGCCACGAGCAGGACCTGCTGGCCTATGCCACCGGGGCGCTGGCCAGGGTTCCGGGACTGCGTCTGGTGGGCACCGCACCACAAAAGGCCGCCATCCTGTCTTTCCTGATTGACGGTCTGCATCCCCACGATATCAGCACCGTGCTAGATCGCGAGGGCGTCGCGGTCCGTGCCGGTCACCACTGTGCCATGCCGCTGATGGCACGACTCGGTATTCCGGGTACCACCCGGGCTTCCCTGGCGTTTTACAACAAACCCGCCGAGATCGACGCCCTGGTGCGGGGACTGCTTCAGGTAGTGGCATTCTTTAATCGCGGCAGGGCTGGAGGCTGACGAGCATTCAATGGACCCGGAACTGCGTGAACTTTACCAGGACCTGATCCTGGACCACGGCCGCCAGCCGAGGAATTTTGGGCCCCTACCGGGTTATAGCCATCGGCTGGAGGGGGTCAATCCCCTGTGCGGCGACAAACTGGTGTTGTACCTGAAGGTGGTCGATGACCGGATCGAGGACATCAGCTTCGAGGGTGCGGGCTGTGCAATCTCCATGGCTTCGGCATCGCTGATGACTGAACGGCTCAGGGGCCGCTCTGTCGACGAGGCCATGGCCCTTTTCGACCCGGTGCACCGGCTGCTGATGACCGGTGAATTGCGACCGGCTGCCAATAGTGAGCCGGGTGACGAAAATCTGGGCAAGGTACGTATGCTGGCAGGGGTCAGCGCCTTTCCATCCCGGGTCAAATGCGCCACCCTGGCCTGGCATACCCTGCGGGCGGCGCTTTCGGGGGAATCGAAACCAGTAAGCACCGAGTGATACCGGTGTTGGAACATTGGGGAGTCCATCGCCATGGCAACTGAGCTGAAAACGGTGAAGTTGAAGTCGGACTGCGTGGCCATCCGGGTGCCCCAGGGCACACCGGTAAAGCTGGCGGCCGGCACCGAAGTGAGGTTGACCCAGTGGTTGGGGGGCAACGCCACTGTCAACGTCGACGGCAATCTGGTGCAGATTCCCGCATCCGAGGCACATGTGCTGGGCAGGGAATACCGTCCCCGACGCTACAGCCCACGAACCGGCCATTCTCTGGAGCAACGGGTATGGGACGTCCTGCGGGGCTGTTACGACCCGGAGATTCCGGTCAATATCGTTGACCTGGGGCTGGTTTATGGCTGCAGAATCTCGAAGCTGGTGGATGGTCGTACCCGGGTGGATGTGACAATGACCCTGACCGCACCGGGCTGCGGCATGGGCCAGGTGCTGGCCGAGGACGCCAGGCAAAAACTGCTGCGACTGCCGGACGTTGATGCGGCGACGGTGGAAATTGTCTTCGATCCGCCCTGGAGCCGGGAGATGATGTCCGACGCGGCGCGCCTCGAACTCGATATGTTTTAGGGTCGGTTAACGCCGCTGGTCTATAACCACACAAATGCTTTAGCGCAGACTTGAGTGGTTGTCCTGCATCAAAAGCAGACTTTCTGCCAAATCCAGCTGAAGCAATCGTCATACTCCGCCTGGTTGACCACCGGTTCACTCACCGTGTAGGTGCTCCCCTCCTGCAGGACACAGTAGGAGATGGAGTTACCGGGATTGGCGGGATCGAAGTAAATATTATTGGGGTCAAAGGCGGCGGCGATGAAGTAGTTGGAGCCATAGCCGTAAGTGCCAACCTGGGTGCCGTCCGTGTAAGTGCCGCAATAAGCGCTGTATTCGTATAACAATCCGGGTTTGGCATTCCAGTCGTCGGCGCAGGGGCAGGTGGTGCCACCCGGCGGGGGCGGCGGGGGGGGCGGACCGGGAACGACGACAGGTTCACTGACGTAGACTGAAAAATTCACCGTGCCGTCGGCGACCAGTTTGAAGCTACCCCGGGTGAAAAGTGCCGATGCCACTTCAGCGTTGAAGGGAATCTCCAGTTGTGTGGCCGACAGGGCGGTTATGCCGGTCAGGTCAACACCGCCCAATTTGAGCGTCGTGGCGGCATCAAAACCGCTTCCGGAAACGACAATCTTCTGGGCGCTGCGGTCTACCACGACGCTGTGAATTTCTACCGCAATCGCTGCCTGAGCGATGCCGAGAGTCAGGATGCAGCCGAGCAGTGTGCGTGATGCAAAGCCGTGCAGATTGTTCGTCATCGCGTTCACCCTTTTGTTCAGCTTTTCAGATAGTTGTTGTCGCCACCAGGTCACAGTTTTCGCTGCAGTGGACAGCCTGTTGGCTCCAACGGAGTCGATTTCGGCAGTGACCTCAAGGTGTTGCACAGACATTGGCTTTCAGTACATTCGCGCAATTCGCCTGCTGTTGTTCGTTAATCCGATATCGGACAAGGTCAGTTACGCTGGCGTCGGCAGCAATTTCCACCAGTCGGCACTCGGAATTGGCCGGATCACCCGGATAAAAAGATGCACCGATAGGATATTGCGGGAACACCGTCGGATCAGAGGGATTGCTCAATATAGTTGCCGCAATATCCGCCGGGTCGTTGCTAGCGGGTCCCTCGACTTCAACGCAATCAGCGGTTTGATTACCCCAGGTAAATCCGGTGTAGGTCGTGCCTGCCCAAACGCCTTCGCAAGGACACCCCGTGGCTGCCGGGTCGATAATCTGGGATTCAACGTAAACTGACAAAGTTTCCGTTCCGTCTGCCACCAGGTTGTAGTTGCCCTGAGTCAAAACTTCAGCAGCGATATTGGCATTGAAGGGGATATCGAGCTGGGTATCAGTAACATTCGCTGTCACCACCGGAACAGGGTCAGTGCCCAGTGTAAAAGCGGTGGTCGGAACAAAACCGCTGCCCCTGACTACCAGTTTAAGGTTCAGCCAGTCGACAGTGACACTGTCAATGACGACCGGGTCCACCAGTGCAGGTTCTACTGCACAGCCGGGATCGTTTTTGTTTGGACCTTTGCAAGCCGGCGCTGCACTAGCATTAAACGGAACCACATACAGGCTGAACACCGCGAGTGTGCAGACGATATTCGATGTGCGCTTGATCAATTTCATCCCGATGTCCTTCCGCTGCTTTGTGAAAATATATCTGGCGTGACACAGCATGGTTCCGTGTTTCAGCAACTAATTCCAACTATTGACGCCAGGCGGTCAATTTGCTCGCATAAGCGTTATTGCAAGATGTGTCGGAACCTGCCATGTCTACACTGTTTCAGTATAGTAAAGCTCAGAATTGTTGCCCCGGGGCAATCTGAACCGGATGGCCAGATTTGCCAACAAATGCAGTCATTTTGCCGGCATTCAAGGTTGTCAGGGGCTGTTTGACTGGCGAGACAACCTCTCCTCGGTGTCACTGGACTGGTGATTGCAACAAGGGAAGAGGGGATTGATCTTGACCAGGCCA
>QJWQ01000040.1 GCA_003235325.1 Gammaproteobacteria bacterium
AGCCCTCCGGGTTGAGTCTAAAAAATCACCACTCAGCGTTGCTCGTCGCTTATTTGGAGTAACCAAACTACACTCCTCGCGCCTTGATTGGTGAATTTTTAGACTCAACAACGTCAATCCAATTAGTGTTAACAGGCCCTAGTTCACCAATAAAACCAGAAAACAGGGAATTACCAATCGTCCGGTTGAATGGCACTTCTTGACAGATCGGTCGGGGTTCATCAAGTGCAATATTGAAAGCCGTGCCGGTATTGGCGCGAATTATCGAAAACGCGGTGGTATTGCCTTCTGGCTTTGGTCTAAATACCGGAGTTCGGTATTTGACTTCTATTGCCACGTCGGACAAGTTGCAGACGATTTAACTGGTTTCAGCAGATCTGCAGTTTCCTTCTGTTCATGGACCGGATCCCCTGTACTCAGGGTCCTGTAACAGGTCGGGAGGTGGGCGCGTTTAGATCACCACTCCTTGAATGAACCCATGGCTTAGAGTCCGTGTAAACCTGAAAAGGTTTCGTTTTATGGTTAATAGAGCGTGAACCAGCTCTCACCATCCTCGTCAGCTTCGTTGCTATTCATTAATAATCCACACAGTTTCACAGCCATTGCCCTGGTGATAGACAATACTTTGAATACACATCGGCGGTAGCATTGAGGACATTATGAAAGCACTGCACGCATTCGCCGCGATTTCATTGCTGAGTTGCCTGATCAGCACTGCGGCCGCCCATTCGGAGAAGTACGAAAACGGACACAGGCACAGCCTGGACGGGCATCACCAGGCCATGAAAGAAGAGTACTGGGATGGAAACTGCAAGGTGAAGCGAAAATGGAAACGCAATGGTGATTACAAGGAAGAGCGCAAATGCAAGGGGGGACGTTACCATCGGCATGTTGACTACGAGCCTGCTCCCGGGGTTGTGGTCATCCTGCCGCCCTGGTTTAGTGTCGAGTCCGGTGAACCTGAGTATACTCATGGCTGGGAACCCGCACCGCGCACTTCGGAAAGGGTACCACGGTGTAACAGTAAACAGGTCGGTAATGTGCTGGGTGGATTGATTGGCGGTGTGTTGGGGCACCAGATAGGTGGCAGTGGCAACACGGTTGCGACCATTGGTGGTGCCATTGCCGGAGTCCTTATCGGCGGTGAAATCGGCAAAAGGATGGACGCGCACAACCAGGCTTGCGTTGCTCAGGCTCTGGAGTTTGCTCCGGAAGGGCAGCGCATCACGTGGCAGAGTCCAAACGGCAGTGAGCAATACATAGTGACACCGGGAACGGTAGCGAGGAGGGGTGACCTGTACTGCCGCTCCTACACTGCGGAAATAAACAACGGGGGACAACAGCGAAGCACCAGCAGTATGGCCTGCCGGCGACCGGATGGTACCTGGGAGCATGCAACATGACAGTAGTGATGTGCGCTTCTCACCCAGGCTTCAGGATCGCTATAAATTGGATGACGGTATAGGCAGTGTTTGCACTGAGTGCCGTGCCATAGTTAAGACTAAATATCCACCAGTCGAGACGAGAGGGTTGAAGTCCGGCGACTTCAACTCAGCGACAGATAATGCTGAGTGGTGAATTTTAGCCACAATAACGGCAATCCAATTAGTGTTAACGGGCCCCCACTAGAGCGCCATGATTTGGTGTCCGGACCAAGACAACAACCATCTAAACCTACCGGGGCACTGTCAGACTGGCAGGCCCATTAGATGGAGTGAAAATTTCCCCAAAACACCGCCTTTAAATTGCCAATATGCTGCCAGGAACTCAGACAGGATGTCAGGCCTTAATGGTGATTCGCTCCATTCCTGCCGCAGCGCTTTCTATATACCTGTTTCTCTCTAACAAAAATGCCGCAGTGGCTTCGAGGTCGAAGCGTCGTTTAATGGTTATAAACGGCAGCAGGGCATGTATTGCAAAGGCGATAACACTTGATAACAAACGCCAGGCAATGCCCATGGCAAATATCCAGTGTTCCGAATAGGAAATGCCCTGGTTCTGTGGATGTTCAGTAAAAGGTTTCATGTGCTAAGTCTCCCCAGTTTAATCTTCAATTGCGCAAGAATTACTGAAGCGCCGTGAGGAGAATATTGCATTGCCTGGCAGCCTGGTGATAGTACAAAAAAAGTACTAAGCGACTACAAAATATATAGCCTGTATTGGTTTGGCTGTCTTGAAGGATGAGGTTTTTAAACCAGCGGCCCCGACGTTTTGATCAGCGGGTAAAGCCACCATGGGCTGAATATGCTGTTATAAGTGGCGACATTGTTTTGGTGTACACATGGCTTAAACAGTTAATATTCATGCTATCTGCAAGGGGAGAGCGATGATTTACGAGAAAAGCGAACGAGCGGATGGGGATGAATTCAGAATTCGCCTGCGCACTGCCCTGGGTATTCACCACTTGCTAGCAGATCGCGAGGTGCTGGAGATCGAGGGTCAGCCCTCCGTCCACTGTGAGGTTTATCGGTATGCCCCGGCGGCCCCGGTACTCTTTTTTCTGCCGGGATTGGGCACTTATGTCGAACTCTATGCCGAACTGCTCAGCCGCTTGCGCGATCAGGGCTTCAATATCGTCGCGGTTGACCCTCGCGGACACGGTTATTCGGGTGGTGAGAGGGGCCTTTTTCGTGTCGGTGACCTCGTTGCTGATCTGGGGCGGATTCTGGACCGACTGCAACAGGAATTTACCGGGCCCGCGGCGATTTTCGGCTATTCCGGCGGTGCAATCACGGCGCTGGCACTGGCGGAGCGGGATGAGCGTGTTCGGGCGGTATTATGCGGCACCCTGCTCATCAGCGAAATTGAACCGGACTTACAACACCGGCTGGGCTGGCTCTGGATTCGAAACTCGGCCCTGTTCTACCCGCGGTCCAGGGTGCCGCTCAATCAGATAGTCGATTTCGAAAGTATGCTGGACGCGCTTCCGGCAGGCCCGCTAATTCGTCGGGATCCCCGACTGGTGTTCGAGTACCCCCTGGCAACACTGGCGAGCCTGTTTAGTCAGCGCAGCGGTATTCTGAGGCAAAAATACCCATTTAGCCTTGGCATACTGCAGGGAGATCGTGACGAGGTGCTGGGTATCGACTATGTTCGCCGGGTGATTGCACGATCGAAACAGCCCATCGATCTGATACTGGTTGCGGGGGAGGGCCACATGCTGCCCTGGGACCGACCGGCCACGATGGCCGAATACGCCGGCGTCTGGCTTAAGCAGGCGCTGGGGATATGACAACACCAGGGCCCAGTTGTCCAGAGAGGCGGCCTGATTGCCGGGATTTTTCGACAGCATCATTCGACCAGCCTCCTCACCAGACTGTAAAGGACCCACAGGATCAGCAGGGGCAGCAATACCACCTGCAGGACAAATACCACCATGATGTCGATAATGCGACTGACCCACTCCGCCACCCTTTGTTGCAGTTTGGCAACCGGTGAATCCGGAAGCGTTATCTTAGGCAGGGAAAACCCCGACGGCATCCACTTCGCATACCAGTTCGCGTCGGCGTCGGCAGAAGGTAATGCCTGTAACTCCACCTGATTGATTTGAGTATCCACCTCGGGTAAACCCTCCGAGGACCGGTCCAGGGCGTTCTGGCTGGTTTCATAAGTGTTGGCCAGGAAATGCCTGAACAACCAGTCACTGCCCACCGTCATGGCGGGTACGGCAAAACGGATGACCAGGAGGATCACCAGGGCTCGGGACAATACCGGGGCGACGGGTTTTTCCCGGATATGAAGATAAATCCAGAGGGCGGCCAACAGGGAAACCATGGCTGGAATGACCGGATAGGCCCCGATCTCAATCAGTATTTTTTGAATACCGAAGGCGACGCTGGCCAGGAGCATCAGGTTCGAGAACGATTCCACCAGATCATTGATGGGGTCCAGCACTTCACCCGGCGTCAGAACAATGCCTACGCCGGCCGGCTGGATAGCGGTCTCAGTGCCCTGGGCTGCCGATATGGTGGCATTGAGAACCCTGCCGGTGGCAAAGCTGGCAAGGGACCTCGTCATACCGGCATCGATCTGTTCGCTGGCGATGTTGTCGAGAAATGGCAACCAGGAGCAGATCGCTACAATGACCACCAATGCAGCGATGGGAATAGGCTTAAAATGGATCGGTTTGGCAATGGTCATGAAACCTCCGCGGAATGGGGTTATTGTTGGACGCATGGTAATCGGCTACTGCGGCAGTGTGAAAAAATTAAGGTGCTTCTTCCCATCCGGCCGGAAGAATCAGTCAAACTACCGGTTTTAAAAAAATTCTATTGGCCTGGAATGATGCCCTGCTGGGCGCATTTCATGGATGTACTGCAGAGATGTGCTGGAATGGGGAATGAAACTGGCCTATAGATACCAAATATGATCGAATCAAGGGAGAGTGGATATGCTTAATTTCTCACAGAGTCCGAAAAGAACTCAGCAATGGGAGTCTGCGAGATCATCTACCACCAGGCGGTCACATTCAGGACAAAGTGCTGCGGTGAGTTCCATCCTTCATTTGCAGCGTACCACCGGAAATCATCCTTCACAGCAATTGTTGAAGAATAATGAAAAGGACCTTCAAGCTAGCCCGGCAAGTAACACATCAATTGACCCTGCCCATGATGTCAGCCAACTACCAGTGCGTTCGAATATACATGGCAACATACAACCAAAACTGAAGGTGAATGCTTCCGGAGATGTCTATGAGCGGGAGGCAGACTACATCGCCACCCACGTAATGAACATGGGTAACCTCGTCGCACCCAGGTCGGTGCCGCAAAAAACGGCACCCGTGGAAAACGAGTCTGGTGCGCAATCCCAACCTGTCGCGGCCTCTATCACGCCACTCGTTCAACGGGACATGATGCCCGAAGAGGATGAAGAACTTATCCAGACCAGGCTTTCTCTGCCACCAGCAGAGCAAAGCATCGACTTCGAGTCCGGCAATCGGCTTGAGACCTGGCTGACCGGGAGAAGTAGAGGCAGTCCTTTACCCCATGAAGTGCGTACTTTCATGGAGTCTCGCTTTAGTGCAGATTTTGGTCGGGTGCGTGTCCATACCGACAAAGACGCCGTTCAAATGAGTCGGGCACTGAACGCTCAGGCGTTTACCCACGGGGAAAATATTTACTTTGGAGCAGGAAAGTCCGCCGGTAGAAACGCATTGACTGCCCATGAGTTAACTCATGTGTTGCAGCAAACAGGCGGAGGACGGTCACAGGAAGCAGCGCACGTTCCTGCGGTTCAGCGCGAGGTCCAGGTGCGGCCGCCGGGCCGGGGTGAAGCCTCCGCCTTCGATCGACGCCAGGAACTCATCGACCGAATGAATGGTTTATCTGCAGGGATGGAGTACAGGCTGGAAGGAAGAGTCATTCGATACAACGAAATTGATGCGACCGCACTCACTCCCTTCGACCGCCGGATGCAGGGCTTTATAGACCGGGCTGCAGTTGTACCCATGAGGCTTATTACCGGGGCGGGTTATGTCGGTGGCGGACCACTTCTGATGGATAGCCTTCAGTTGGGTTACGTCGACCTGGATGACCTGATGGCTAGCGATGACCTGGGCTTCCAATCGGTTATCATCCATTTTCTGACCGAGCGCTTCAATGTGCGGAACTACGCAAGACGGCTCGGTATGGCAAACGTCGGTGCGGAATGGAGTCGTGTTCACCCCCTGGGTATTCGAGCCGAAGCCGCCTTCCTCCAGGATCTTTTCAACGATCCGAGTATCCATCACAACTGGGTAAATGAAACAGCCACCAGGCTTATCTCTGCATTTAGAAGCCGGGACGAGCGTTACCATATATTCATTATCATTCGTGGCGGTGGGCGAGAGCGGCGGGGCGCAGAAATATCTGTAAAAACCCGCGATGGCAGACGAATGTCAGCCGAAGACTTTCTGGCCGTAAGGGCCGCCGCCGCACCCTGATCTCATATTGCCTGTGCTAATCATCCAGTGAGTGTTCCGCCGTTTTGTACTTTTGAGCCAGGGGGTGCGGTCGGATGCTTATCCAATAGCCACCACAGAACCTCAATTGCGAACAGATTTGCATGAAAGCGGTTTAAATTTATTTAACCCCGAAAAAGTGGTCTTCATGGAAAATTGATCTGTAACTTCCTGCCCCATAAAAATCGGGTGGTTAGACCAGCTAACCTGAGCATCCTTCACAGAACGAGATCACGCCAACGGCAGGCATTGCGTCCCGATGACTTGACCTCGTATGCGGCTTCATCCGAGGTTTTTATAATTTTTTCCAGCAACGAGGTACGATCGCAGGGCAGGCCCTGGGGATACCAGGTGGTGCCGCCGACGGAACAGGTGACATTAAAGGCTGTCCCCTCGGGGCACTGCAGACTCAGGCTTTCAATGATTGTACGGATGCGCTCCGCTATGATCTGAGCCTCCTCGGCACCGCAATTAGGCAATACGGCAGTAAATTCCTCGCCGCCGAAACGTGCGAGCATGTCCGTGGCCCGAAGGTTGGGTCCGATCGCCTTGGCAACGTCTATGAGTGTTTTGTCGCCCGCGGCGTGACCGTACTGATCGTTGATTTTTTTGAAGTGATCGAGATCGATAAACAGCAGCGACAATGGCTTTTGTTCCCGTTCACAGCGGGCGATCTCCTGTTTAAGAGACTGGTACAGGGAGCGCCGGTTTCTGGTGTTGGTCAGAGGATCAATCAGGCTCAGGTGTTTTAGCCGGCAGTGGTTTACCGTGTTTTCCAGACAGACGGCGATGATTCGGGCGAAATGCTGGTAGAAATCGGTGGATAGCCCTTGCGAGAAGCGGACGGGACTACCGCTACCCAGGTGGTAGCTGCCGACGATAATACCATTGCTAACCAGTGGCAGCATGGCGAAGGACCTGATGTCATGACTGCCCGGAAACAATCGCTGGGCAAGGGCAGGGTTGTTATGTCTTAACCGGGTGCTGTAGTCCCGGGCATAGAGTTCGTCGAATGTTCGCGCCTGATCTTCAAATTCCAGGTTCTCATGGACGGCCTTGGCATCGACCTCCTGGAGCAGTTCACGAACGGTGCCGCAGGGATCGAAAAGCAACAGGGTGGCCGCATTCAGGTCCAGCTTGTTTCTGAAGCTGACAGTGAGAGTATCTATCAACGCCGAAATGGATACCGTGTTCAATAATTCCAGCTCGAGTTGCTGAAATTTTTTCAGCTTGGCTTCGTTCTGCCCGGTTTTTTCCAGCATGGCACGGAGCATAGTCGTCAGCCGTTTGTTTTCCAGAACAACGGCTTCCGCGTCGAGCTGATCGGGATTGTCGATAATGGCCATGTATTGGGATCTTGGCTGCCAAGCTCTCACTCGGAATGCGTTGGGCGAAAGTTAATTGTTTCGATATTGACCAGCGAGCCTGGTTTCGCCATCAAATCAGAGTGGCAAGTGTAGCCAAGCGTCAGTCAAAGATCAGGCAGGAAACACCGCTTTTGGCCGCCGAATGCCAGTTTCGTGACAGAGTTAACCTGTTTGGCCCAAACCTGTGTAATGGGGTGCTCCCGGTGACTAGCCTGCTCGGATGCATTTCCTTGCCATCGGTGAGCTAGCCGACAGGGCTTTCCTCTACAGAATTTCCCTGTGGTATTGGGGGATGTTCCACACTGTCCTCCTCGATCAGGCTGTTCAAGGTAATGGATGCTGCAATGTCACCCGTGACGTTGACCGATGTCCGACACATATCGAGGATTCTGTCCACACCCAGAATCAATACGATCCCGGCGGCTGGAATACCGACGCTATCCAGGATTGTCGCCAGTATAACGATGCCGACACCGGGAGTGCCTGGCGAGCCGATGGATGCACCGGTAGCCATCACAACGATCATAATCATGCCTGAAATACCTATTTCCACCTGAAACACCTGGGCGAGAAATAAGGAGGCGACTCCCTGATAGAGGGCCGTCCCCGCCATATTAATGGTGGTGCCCAGAGGGATAACAAAGCGTGAAATGCCGCTGCGAACGCCAAACTTCTCTTCGGTAGTGTTCAGAGTCAAGGGCATCACTGCGGCAGAACTGGAGGTTGAGAGGGCCAGCAACATCACCTCGCGGGCATTTTTTAAAAAGTATCGGGGAGAGGTTCGGGAAAAAAAAGAAATGACGCCAACATAAACAATTAGCAGAATCAAAAGTCCGGCTAACACGGTAAATACGTAAACCCCGGTGGCGAGCAGAGTGGCGATACCTACCCTGGCACTAATGTTGGCCAGGAGCCCGAAAACGGCGATGGGAGCGAATCGCAATACCCAGCCGACGATGACCATACAGACGGATTGCACGGAAGCCAGTAAGTCGAGTATTGGCTTCTTTTCCCTGGTGGGTAAGGCGACAAGTGCGAGAGCAATAATGAGCGAGCTGATAACGGTCTGCAACATATTGCCGCTGACAAAGGTGGTCAGCGGATCTTTGGGGAAGAGTCCAAGCACCACTTCCGGCAATTCCTTCAGCCCGGGCATATGAGCGGCTGTGACACTGCGCACTGCGCCACCGTCGTTATCGGTCACCTGGCGGATGAGATCACTGTCGATATAGGTGCCAGGTTGTATCAGCAACGCTATGGCTATACCGATTACCACCGCAATCAAGGTGCTAACGACAAAGAATATCAGCGCCGATAACCCCAGTCTGCCAAGATTTTCGCTTTCGTTACCGGCGGCAATACCACGAATCACAGAGGCGATAATCAGGGGTACGATAATAAATTGTATCCCCAGCAAAAACAGTCGTCCGGGAAGTGCAACCCAACCGGCCACTACTTCAGAAGCCTGGTTAGACAGGAGCCCGGTTGTCGGTCCAATCAGCACGCCGAAGCCCACGCCGAGAAACATGGCAATGATGACTTTTAGCCAAAGCCGCCCTTCTACAAGCCTGTTCAAATGGTGGCCCAGTTTTAGTAAAGAGCGGGTGAGGTACATCTCGGCCTCCTTCAGAAATGAGCAGCCTGGTTCTTATCCTAACAAAGTTTTCCGTCAGTCTTTTAGCGAAAACCACAAGCTATGAGGTGTGACAAATGTAGTGCCGGTATTGCAAAATTTTTTACCTGGTTCGCTTTGTCAATAATGATACTTTCAGGAAATATTTTCGCCGCAGAAATATTTGGATCATTGGCTGGTTGCAGGATGAAGGACCGGCCTTTATCAAGAATCCGCAGATTGATAAATGCGGGTGACAGAAGTGGACCTCAAGGTGAGCCAGCCGGATAAAGCCACTCAGGATTCCAGGAATTAGGCCGCTCGGGCTTCCACGAAGTTGCCGAGCCAGACTGCACTTAGGGTCGATCTCTCCCGCCGGAAGGCCTGTCGTCGAAATCAATGTCTTACGCAAGAAAGATTATTCGACCCAAAAATGTCCGGGTCGGTCATGGATGCGCATTGACTGCTGGCGGTCGGATGACCTTGAGTTTTACTGTCGCGGTAAAACGCTGAGAAGCTGAAACCCTGTAGAGCGGCCTGGGTTGGGGGGTTCTCTGCCCCGGGGTCCGCCGGGAGTGGGCAGTTCTGGCTCAGAGGAGCAACGGGAGCAAAACCGGGCCAGGTGAAGTCGCCCTCAGAAGGTGGACGGGTGAGATGTCAAAGGGCACGGGGAGGTAAACTGGTATTGAAGGCAGCACGGACCTGCAGTGGTCAACTACTACCTTTAACACCCTCTTACGGGATGGCATTTGGTATTGCCGCCGCCCCCACCGCTAGCGGTAACCGTCACCTCGACCCAAGTGCTCCATTCTGAAACACCAAACTGGTTGGCCGCGCGTATTCTATATCTGAAATCCCCGGAACCGCTACTGTCAGTATAGCTGTCTGTGTCGCTATCAAGGTTGATAGTCGTGCCATTCGTCCAGCCACGTTTTTTGTGTTGCTTTTCGCGCTGTAGTTCAAAGCCGGTTTCATTGTCACTGTTGTCTGAATAGGTTATCAGTGCGGTGCCATTACCCTGGTCTTCGATGTTGAGAATATCCGGTGCAGCAGGAGCTTCCCCGGTTGGAGGCGGTCCACCCGACAAATTTGGTCGCAGAATAAACAACCCCTGTTCGATACCGCTGACCACTACATTGTTACTCGGGAAATAAGGATAGGTACTCCAGGCGCCATTGAAAAATGCGCTGTTGCTACTCGGATAGATATCGAAAAATGCAATTTCCGTCAGGTTCGCCGTATCCGGGTCTGTGATTTCAAGAATTCGCAGACCGGCCCGGTAGTTAGCCTGGTATACGTGATTTTCCTTGACGTACTGGTTGTGGTCGATTGCCGCCGTGGTGTTGTCGAAGTAGCCAACGAACACAGGGTCTCCAAGATTGCTCAAATTAAAAATTCGAGTTCGAGTATTGTGGCGGGAATTTTGCTCGTCGAGTTCGTCGTCGAACAGAAAATATTTGTGATCCGGTGTAAGCCAACCCTGGTGTGTATAACCTACACCGGGGTATGTCACCCTTGAGATTTGCGCCGGGTTAGCCTTGTTCGTGACATCGACGATAGTGAGCGTGTCTTCATTACTGTTAAAACATATTTCATGTCCTGTGAATCCGGTGTCCGGGCCCGCATAAACCACACATTGGGCGTCATGGGTATAGCCATCGCTACTAAAACATCCGGCAGCCGTGGGAATGGTTGGATTAGTAATATCTACCATATGCAAGCCCCCGGAGCACGTGCCGGTGCCCACGGCATAGGCAATCCCGGTAGCCTCATTGATGACGATGTTATGCGCGTTTCCAAAACCGTTGTACTGTGCATTCGCAGTGAAGGTAGGGTTCTGAAGAAGCCTGCTGAGATCATAAATCTGCATTCCGTAGCCGGAGGCTTCGCTCACAATAAACGCATGATTGGCGTAAGTTTTAATGTCCCGCCATGTTGAACCAGTCGTGTGTGCCGGCAACAAACCGAGATAAACCGGATTTGAGGGATCAGTAATTTCGACGAAGGCTGTTCCCTCATAAAGCCCTACAAGCGCAAATTCCCTGCCTGAAGCAGGGTCGGTCCAGCCCCAGATATCATTCGCCTTTGAACCGCCGAGGGCGGTCAAAGGCAGGAATGCCATGAGATCGATGTTATTACAGGGATAGATATCGGCCATGCCGTTGGTGCACGCGATATTATTCAATTGCGCGAGTGACTGGGCCGCATGAGAATCTGCCTGAAGGCGCTTCATGACTGCTGTCGGGCTTGCAGGAGAACCTTTGAAATGTGGGCGTCCGTGCACATCGTCATGGGCAGAGACGATTTCGATACCCGTTCCGCCTAAAGCCAGGCAGACCATGACAACCACATCAAAAACAATCCGACCTGCAGTCTTGCCTGATCTCTCAGTATTCACTGTAGTCTCCCGCCCGGCGTATTTTTAGAAGTATAGGATATAAAACTGTAGTAGTTCAGACCAAATCCGCCAATGACCGGTTTTCAGAAAGCCCTGAAACGTTCGAACTGAGCAAATTTACGTTACAAAGTTGAATAGCGGGCAAGCTGAAAAAAGTATCGTAAACCGGCGATATTGTTCCTATCCCCGCGTTTCAAAAAGCAGACGCGGCTTGAAGAGATCAGAGAATATCCCGCCCGGGCAAGACGACTGAAGCGGCTGGCCTTTTAGGCTGTTTGGGCTTTCGGGGAGTGTTCTACCTCAGTTCCCTTCGGATAGGTGGAATCATAAAAACTGAAATCCTGGAATGCTGCCCCGCTGGAGAGCTGCCCTGCCCCGGGGCGTTCACCGCGCGAGACAGACTCTTGCCCAGCAGTATTGCTGGGGGCAAACCGCATTCCAGGGATGGCTTTACTCTTATGGGCCCCCGGATGGGGCGTCTCGGGGCACAAGGGTGACGAAGCCAGATTGCGCCCCCGCTTGATCCACCCTGATTACCAGAATTGACAATAACGCTTTGTGATAATTTTAGGTTTCAAGAAAAATATATTTTTTGGAGTGGATTGTATCCTGCAATTATCGTGATATTCTCAGATGCACACCGTAATGTGTACAACGTTGTGCATATAAAAGACAGGTAAAGTGTATGAATCAATCTATATTTTTAAAGTCTAAAAAACCCTCGCAAGCATTTCTCGTTACAATTTTCCTTATCGCCTCATTGAATTCGATGCCAGGATTATCTGAGGCGCTACCTGATCAAATTTCATCTTCTGAAGTTGACACCAAGTTGAGTTCAGTTGGGGCCAGGGGAAACAGGGCGACTCAAGTTAAACAGATTACCGGTAATTTATACCTCAATAAAACCACAAAATCTGCGACAAAAAAGGTCCGTATCGAGCCTGATTCAGAATTTCTGGCTACCAATGAGGAGGCCAGGGTAGAACCCGAACGAGTTATTTCTACAAGAAAATTACGCTCAAGGTAAATATTCACAGAGCGTGGTGTCAGATGTTTTAGGTTATTAGTCTGGCTTAATCAGGGGTATCTACCTGTTGCCCACTTTGGCATCACAAATCGGTATGGTAATTTGTGATGTCGAGGCCATTCAAACGACCAGGGGGCACCACTATGACCAATACGTTGGAGGAGTACATACCCGAAACGATCTACATCGTGGAATACCCGATCCACTATGGGGGAATGGATCTATTCAGCCGGATGACTCTGGTACGGCTAAGTGATGGAAAGCTGTGGGTGCACAGTCCATGCAAGGTGGACTCACAGCTCAAGGCTGAAATCGACCAAATCGGTGAGGTCGCCTATATCCTCGCTCCCGGTAATTTTCACCACCTCCACGTCGCAGACTTCCAGAACGCATATCCCCATGCCGAAACCTTTCTCTGCCCGGGTCTGGAAAAGAAACGAGCTGATCTTGAATTTGATTGGATATTGGGCAACAAGCCAGATTACCGATGGCATGAAGAGTTCGAACAAGTTGTTATCCAGGGCACGCGCATCATCACCGAGGTGGCATTCGTTCATAAACCCACCAGGACGCTGATCCTTGTCGATTTACTGGAGAATATCGGGGATGACTACACCCACGAAGCCGGCGCGATACTGAAATTCTGGTGGAAAGCAGTGTTTCATATGTGGAACAACCCAAAAGCGGCGCCGGAGTATCAGATAGCGTGGGGCGATAAGGATATTGTGAGAAAAGAGTTGGAGAAAATTCTCTTATGGGACTTCGAGCGAATTATTCTTGCCCATGGTAGTTTGATTGATACTGATGCCAAAGCCGTTGCGGCTAAGGGGTGGGGGAATGTGTTGGATTATCGCTAGTGGACTGCCCTCAGTCTGGTGGAAATTTATAACTGAAATCCCCATGGCCAGGCCGAATGGATTCGGAGGCTACTCTTTGCCCGCGGCTTTTCTTGCGTCGTCCAGGCCACCTATGTTGGTGACATTGGTGTAACCCATCGCATCCAGGGTTTCCTTCGCCTTTCCGGCACGACCGCCACTGCGACAATACAATTTGATAGGGGCGTTTTTGTCGTCGGTGACATTGACGATCTTTTCACCAATTTCCGTGTACGGTATATGCACGGCACCCTCCAAATGACCGCTGTTCCATTCCTGATCCGTGCGAACATCAATCCAAATATCCTCTGCAGCGTACAGGCTCCCGGCGAAGAACGCCATTAAACTCAGTAACATGATGGAAATTCTGAATCGAATCTGGTTTTTCATTGGGGTTGTCCTGGGATTTTTGCGCTTGAGTTAAGTTTTTTTACAGAGGACCTTTGAAGTAGACTCCAAATGCCCGACGGTAGTTTCATTATTTCCAAGTTAAATACAGGTGTGGGGATTGCCGCCAGCGTTCAATCCCATCGGCCGCCCCTCTGCTCCGAGACGTCCCGCCCGGTGGCCCCAGGATGCGCTGGGCGACCTGTCGGGCTGGGGGTACTTGGCGAACACCGACCGCTAGAAAACATCCAACTTAGGATTTAAAAAGTTGTGGAGGTTTACACCCATGCCGGGGCGCGAGTTTGTCCCCGGGGCCCAGGGGGAGGCCAGGATGATGGCAAGGGTGCGAGGGGAGAAGGAGCGGGGCATGGGTGTGTTTCGAGCAGGGCCGGGGTTATGATGAATATCAGGGCCGGTCCCGGATTCGGTAGCCGATCTTGACCTGCATGACGACCTGGTCGGGGGGATATGGCAAATCCAGGCCTCTGCAACTGGCAGATGGCCTAAGATGATCTCGACCACATTAATGGAAAAGGGGACTGCTCATGAGCATGCTGCTGATTCTACTGGGGCTGGTGGCCGTGATCGTCATCACGACAACCCGCTGGCACCTGCACCCGTTTCTGGCCCTGCTGCTGGCTGCGATTCTGGCCGGATTTGCCTATGGCCTGCCATCGGCCGAGATCATCAAGACGCTTACCCAGGGATTTGGCAGCATTCTCGGTTACATCGGCATCGTAATCGTGCTCGGGACCATCATCGGCGGCATACTGGAAAAGAGCGGTGCGGCCATCACCATGGCCGAGACGGTGATCCGTCTGCTGGGCGAGCGCTTTCCGACCCTGACCCTGTCGATCATCGGCTATCTGGTGTCGATTCCGGTGTTCTGCGACTCCGGCTACGTGATCCTCAACTCACTGAAGAATGCCCTGGCGGCCCGGATGCAGGTTTCCGTGGTGGCGCTGAGCGTTGCCCTGGCGACCGGACTGTATGCCACGCATACCTTCGTACCACCAACCCCCGGGCCGATTGCGGCTGCCGGTAATCTGGGGCTGGAGTCCAATCTGGGGCTGGTGATTCTGGTGGGTGCCGTTGTGGCGGTGATCACCGCGCTGGTCGGCAGCCTGTGGGCTGCTCGTTATCTGCGAGCGGATGATCAGACACTGCTGGAAGAGGCACCGAGCGAACTGCTGGCTCATGATGAATCCTTCGAAGCCCTGCGCGCCAGCTATGGTCCCCTGCCGGGAGCCTGGACCGCCTTTGCACCAATCCTGGTACCGATCGCGCTGATCTGTCTGGGTTCGATTGCTGCCTTTCCGACCCAACCTCTGGGCAGCGGTTGGCTAGCTGCCCTGTTGGGCTTTCTCGGCCATCCGGTAGCTGCCCTGCTGATCGGCCTGGGCCTGTCGATCCCCCTGCTGTCCAGGGAAGACTCCAAGCCGCTAAGGGAGCAGCTGCATGATCAGGTGGTCAGGGGGATTGCCGATGCTGCGCCGATCCTGCTGATTACCGGGGCCGGTGGGGCATTCGGCGCTGTCCTGAAGACGACACCGATGGCTGATTATCTGGGCGCGCAACTGGCCGGGCTCGGTATTGGGCTGTTCGTGCCGTTTCTGATAGCGGCCGGACTGAAGACTGCACAGGGGTCATCCACTGTAGCACTGGTGACGACCTCGGCGATGATTGCTCCCTTGCTGTCCAGTCTGGAGTTGGATTCGGAGATGGGTCGGGTGCTGGCGGTGATGGCCATTGGTGCCGGGGCAATGACTGTCTCCCATGCCAATGACAGCTTCTTCTGGGTGGTGACGCAGTTCAGCCGGATGAAGGTCACTACGGCCTATCGGGCCCAGACCATGGCCACCCTGATTCAGGGGCTGACCGGGATGCTAGTGGTCTGGGGGCTGGGCCAGCTGCTGCTCTAGTCGCAAGCGGGCGGCTTATCCCGACGGGTGACTTTCGCCTGGAGCGCACGGCCCTTTTGCCGGAGGCTGCCGATACCCCTGATTCCCGCCCGTGCCCCGGGCATCGATTCCGGAACATCCAGCTCCACAGTCGGCTGATGGCGGCCGCAGGCGAATGTGCTGATTCCCCTCAGGGGTCAGAGCCCGACACTGCCTTCGGTGGTGTTCCTCGATCTTGAGGAGGGCCGTCCGGTGTTCGGGTGCCAGTCTCTGCAGGATAGAATTCCAGGATTTCAGTTTTTCAGGATTCCATATTGCCGGCGGAATACTGCTTCCTGAAAACCAAAACGGCCAGCCAAGAAGGCCAGCCTCAGACGTCATTCCCTGACAGGCGTCATCCTTGACG